>CADCOZ010000297.1 GCA_902803125.1 uncultured Ruminococcus sp. | reverse complement strand
GGTCATGGTTTGTCCCGGCCATTCATTACCAACTGTGCCGTTGCTGTTGAAGAAGTACGCATAAACCGAACCCCAGTGCAGAGAATTGGTAAACAGAATCTTAGAG
This sequence comes from uncultured Ruminococcus sp., assembly GCA_902803125.1. Classification (GTDB taxonomy): domain Bacteria; phylum Bacillota; class Clostridia; order Oscillospirales; family Acutalibacteraceae; genus UBA1213. Next base: position 2,830 of record CADCOZ010000297.1, on the reverse strand, counting down.
GACGGAACAGGGGGAGGAATCGGTATGGGGTCGTCCGTATCGGTTTTGTTGTAGATATAGGCGTACACCTTGCTCCAGTTATAGGAGCTGTTGTCGAAATAAATTGTGGTGACTTCATTCGGGTTTTTCTTGAGGTAGGTATATTTGGCTGATACGGAAGAGCCGTCCTGTTTGGTACCGCTCAGGGTGAGAGTGACACTGCCGCCGACTGCTGTTGACCCGCCCATGGTGATGGTTGTTCCGGTGCTGAAGCTGCCGGAAGCCCCTTCTGAGGTCGTGTATTTGGCATTGGTAACATTGTTGGCGGTGAGGGAAACGGTAATGGAATCGGTAAAGGAGGTACTGTCAGGGGTAGCCGAAACACTGCCGTAGCTGCCGGCATTATAGACAACAGCAATACCCTTGTTGCCGATGGTGCCGCTGATGACACCGCCGGAAACGGTGAAAGTGCCGCCGGAAACCTGATCTTTATAGGTGCCGTCCTTCATTTTGTTGACCTTGCCGGAGAACTGCTGACCATATCCGCTGATATTGACCAGCACCACGCCGGTAGTGCCTCTTTCAATCAAAACGGTGCTGCCGCTGGAGGACATATATTCGCTTTCACCGACAAAAGCGTTATGGAACTTATTGACTTCGGCTACTTCGGCGTTTTTCCATGCGGTATTGCCGCTGGCCTGACCCATTCTCTGGGAACGGGGGTTATCCGGACGGATATAATACAAAGCGGGGAACTGTCTTGCCGCTACGATCGCCCAGGCACGGTTGATCTGATCCTGTGAGGATTCTGTGGACTCGCCGGTATAGTCATCGTTGGCATAGGTATCGTGGGATTCTGCCCAAAGAACAATCTTGCTGTACGGCACACCGTTATGGTTCAGCCAAGAGTTCGCTGCTTTGCCAATATTGTTTTCAACGATACTTTTGCGGATATCTTTGCTGGCACGGTTGTCGGTGACACCCATATATTTAGTATAGTTTTTGATATCGGTGCCGGCATCGTCCAGAATTTCACCATAGCAGTAGATTTCTCTGCCTTTGGAAGCCGCATACTGTTCTGCACCGTTGATGACCGTTGGCCAGAAATCAGAAGCTCCGCCGGGATCTGTCGGCAGTTCAATATGCTTGGCGGCATCAAAGCGGAAACCGTCTGCTCCAAGGTCAATGCATTCCTTCAATAAATCCAGCACACCGTTCTGTACCTTCTTATTGCCGGTGTTCAGATCCGGCCAGCCGCCGAAACCGTGCGTCAGGCTGGAGGTGCTGCCGTCACGTCTGGGATTGCCGTAGTCAATGCCCATCGAGCCGTTCAGGTGCCAACAGCTGTTGTCGTCACGATAGGTAGGGTCATTCTGACTGGAAATGCCGTTGCGGTTATTGCCTTCGCCGCCGTTATTGTTCGCCAGATGGTTGGCCACCACGTCTACAATAATCTTAATGCCGTATTTGTCGGCTTCATCACACATGGCCTTGAACTCTTCTTTCGAACCGAACCACGGGTGACCGCCGGGAGAGAAAGACAGCGTTGTCGGCTGGTAGACCTTCCACCAGTCCCACTGTGAAGTGGAGGTATTGGAGTAATCCTTCGGACGCTGTACCGGAGAAGTTTGTACAGCGGTATAACCGGCCGCCGCAATCGCCGGAAGGTTGGATTTGATGCTGTTGAACGACCAGTTCCAAGCGTGAAGAATGACACCGTCATAAATATGATTGGGCAAAGCACTCGAAGCCTGCGGTACAGATGTTGCTGAAGGTGTGGCAGAAGCGGCCTGTGCGGAAACAAGAGCGGTATGGCTCAGTCCGACAAGCGATGTGCCAAGCATAGCCGCTGACAAAACAACGGCGGACAGCTTGCGAAGAATGCGGGAACGCTGTGGCTTGGTTGAATGGTTGATTGTGTTGTTCATTTTGTTGACTCCTTTTCAAAATAATATATGTTGGAAAAGCCGTTCTTTCAGCCCGTCTATGGTGGTTGGCTGCTGTGTGGCTTATCCATTTCGTAACACTATTTTAACATTTTGTTCATACTTTTGTAAAGAGATGAAATGTCACTAATTGAAAGAGCGGCTCTTTTTTCTGTCAGGAAAAGCAGAAATGAACCGCAAAAAATTGACATTTCTGACAATTATCATAGTGGAGAATAGAAGATATTACCCTTTGTTTCAACTTCCTTTGGATAATATCTATAAGAAGAAGAGGAATATTTTGTGAATATCTAACGAAGATAAAAATTGGAATAATCCATAGAAATTGTCAGTGCAATTTCAAGAAAATTAAACAAAATAACGAAAAGGGATTGTTCTCAGAAATGCTATAACTGTAAAGTGTTTATCTTTACAGTTGAAAAATCTTTGATTTTCATTTACCAACTGTAAAGTAAATCACTTGACAGTTGGTAAATGTGCGGTGCTATGGATTTCCGTGCAGAATAGCCGAAAAAACTTGACATTACCACATAAAAATGATACGCTGAGTACAATTGGCAGTCTATATTCCTACTGTCAGGGTCTGCTCAGATATAGAACAGGCACTCAAGCTAAGCAGGGACATTTGTTTGAACGGAGGGAATCCCATGACAATCAGCCGCCTCAGCCACCCGTTTCCGCCGCTGTATGACAGCCAATCCGCTGTGCTGATTTTAGGCAGTTTCCCCTCTGTCAAATCAAGGGAATCGCAGTTTTTTTACGGTCATCCGCAAAACCGGTTTTGGCGGGTCATAGCGGCCTTGATGGAAGAACCGGTGCCGGTCACGATTGAAGAAAAGAAACAGCTGATACGCTGTCATCACCTGGCCCTGTGGGACGCTGTACAGAGCTGTACCATCACAGGG
>CADCOZ010000296.1 GCA_902803125.1 uncultured Ruminococcus sp. | reverse complement strand
TTTTCCTTGTCTACACCGTAGGAAAGAGCGGCCGCTGTCGGCTCGTTGATGATACGCTTAACGTCCAAACCGGCAATACGGCCGGCATCTTTGGTCGCCTGACGCTGAGAGTCGGTGAAATAAGCCGGTACGGTGATAAGCGCCTGTGTGACCGGTTCGCCCAAATAGGCTTCGGCATCCTTCTTCAGCTTGGTGAGAATCATCGCAGAAATTTCCTGCGGGGTGTATTCCTTTGAGTTGATTTTTACCTTATAAGCGGTACCCATCTGTCTTTTGATGGAAGCGATGGTGTGGTCGGGGTTAGAAACCGCCTGACGCTTTGCCACCTGCCCTACCAGTCTTTCGCCGTTCTTGGCAAACGCTACCACAGACGGAGTGGTTCTGGAACCTTCCGCATTAGCGATAACGACCGGCTCGCCGCCTTCAATCACTGCTACACAAGAGTTTGTTGTACCAAGGTCAATACCAATTGTCTTTGCCATAATCAATTACCTCCAAATAATAATATCAATTTTGATTGTCAACTAAAGAATTTATTATCAACGGGCATCAGTTCGCAATCTGAACCATCGCATGACGAATGATTTTTTCTCCGATCTGATAACCCTTCTGATAGACTGCTGCAATATGATCCTCTTCAATCTCCGGATCGTCCACCCTTGAAATGGCGTTATGGAAATCGGGATCAAATTTTTCTCCCCGTTCACCGAACGGCTTCACATGAAGTTTTTCAAAAGCACTGTCGAATTTCTTAGCGATCATCTCCAGCCCTTTGCGGAACTCTTCGGGCATATTCTGCCCCGCATCCAGTGCCAAAGCGAAATTGTCCACGACCGGCAGAAAAGCCTCTACCGCCGCCGCAATCGCGTTGTCATAGGTTGCCAACTTCTCTTTTTCGGTACGCTTGCGGTAGTTATCATACTCCGCCGCCATCCGCAGGAACTGATCCTTTTGTGCCGCCATTTCTGCTCTGAGTGCTTCCAGTTCCGCATTGACCGCCGCCGTTTCAGCTGTCGCTGTGTCAGCCGCCGGTTCTGTCGAAACCGTTTCTGCTTCGGCCGGTGCTTCCGCTTCGGTCGGAGCCGCTTTCTTTGGCTCTATCGGCTCCTGCTGAGGTACCGTCTTTTTGCCCTGCGTCGTTTTCTTTGCCACAAAACTATCTCCCTTCCGGTCAAAACCGCTATAATTCCAATAATCCGGACAGTGACTCGCCAACCAAATCCGCCACACACTCCAAAACGGCCTTCATCTTCGGGTAATCCATTCTCAGCGGTCCGATAACCGCCAGTGTACCCGAACAATCCGGTGCCGCCGTGTAGGGAACTGCCGCCATGCTCAAACTGCTGAAAGCGTCATTCGGCAATTCACTGCCAATCAAAATACCTGTGCCGGAAGCCGCCGCTGTCATCAGCTTGGCTAACTCCCGACTGTGGCTGAGCAGTTCCATCACCTTTTTGCCACAGGCCGCATCCAATTCCGGCATCATAAACAGGTTCGACTGTCCTTTGATAGCCGTACCGTCTGCCGAGGCTTCTTTGGCCGCTTCGCTGACCGCTAACAGCACACTTGGCATCATCAGCGACATTTCCCCCAGCGACAACGCTGTTGTCTGGATAAACGCCGGTGTCATGGCCAGTACCGGCAAGCCGCACAGCCGTTCGTTCACTGCCTTATCAAACATTTCGAGCAGCGAAGGAGTAAGGCGGTAATCACAGCGGAACAGCTTGGGTTTGACCGAGCCGAGCGATGTAATCAGCACGGCCATAGCGGTATAATGACCGGTCTGCACAAACTTGATGTGCCGTATCACAGCATTTTCACCGGGCGGTGAAGTCGCCGCCGCCGCATAGCCCGTGATTCTTGACAGGATCTCGGCCGCTGTTTCGAGCAGTTCTTCGGGCGTGTCGGCGTGCAGTTCCAGCATATTTTTGATAGCGGTCTGCTCCCGCTTGCTCAGCGGAGCCGGCTTCATCAAATCGTCCACATAGACCCGATAGCCCAATTCAGTCGGCACCCGCCCCGAAGAGGTGTGCGGCTGTGCCAGCAGTCCAAGGTTAGAAAGCTCTGCCATATCATTTCTGACGGTTGCCGATGAAACATTAAAGTCCAGTACCTGACACACGGCTTTGGAGCCGATGGGGTCGCCTGTCTTTATATATGCTTCTACAACCGCTTCAAGAATTTTCATTTTTCTTTCGGTCGGTTCCATTTCAGCCACCTCTCCGTTAGCACTCTCATGTGTCGAGTGCTAATCTACATATAGAGTACCATTATCTTTCGCACTTGTCAAGCCCTTTATGCTAATTTTTTTCAGATAAACCACAAAGATTTTTTCAAAAGGGACTCAAAGCACCTTTTTCTCCCTTGGCCGCCGCAAAAAATTTGACCGGACAGCCTTTCGGGTTGTCCAGTCAAGGAAGGTCATCGTTGTTTAACTGAAAAAGCACAGCGAATTTAGGGAAGGGGTTTGGGGAAAAACCCTTTTTTCGCCAGAAAAGGGTTTTCCCCAAGCGGCTAACATAGCAAAATTAATTTCCCTGGTGAGCACGGGTGTTCGGTGGACTTTTGCCGGAAAAGAAGTTCCCCCACGTATCTGCCGCATCAAACTCTAGTAATCACAACAATCATAATAACAATACCTGTCAGGATGCCAAGACACAATACAGTTCCCCACAGCCAGGAATGATCTGTCTGCTCCTGTTCAGATACCGCCGCTGATCTTTCCACCGACATAGGCTGTACTATTTCACTGTCAAAGCCTGTTGCTTCTGCCGCATCACCCACTAACTCCTGATAGATCGCCTGATAAATCGGCTTTTGACTCCACGCTATCAGTTCGTCAAAATACGGATCCTCTATCTGATGAAGATCTCCCTGGACTGTCAGATAACCATCCTCTATGGTTTCTTCATGCTGAAGGGCAAATTCTTTCAGTTGTTCGTTACGCCGTGTCAGCAGAGAACGGTATTTGGCTTCTATCGTCCGATACGCCTGCTTGAACGCCTCGTTTGTCATAATCTCCTGATAAACATCGGGGTAATGTTCCTTGGCATAAGCCGCATACACCAGTATGTAGCAGTTAAATTCTGCGTATGCTAAATAGTTGCTGTAGCTGCTGCTCAAATAATATTCCCAGCAGCGTTTGGTGTTGGCTTCTGTCTGAAAATACTCATACAGACTGATAACACTGTTCAATCCCCAGCAATAGGCGGAGAATTCATCCAACAGTCCGTAAATTCCCCAGTTATTGGCTCCCACATTTTCCGAATTATCCCCGATATAGGTATGGAAACGCCCTTGATGAAAGGATTCCGGTATGTCCGCTATCATCTCGTGACTGGGAAAAACCTCCTGATAGGTCACCCGCACCGATTGCTGATGACCTGTATAGATATCCATCGTGTGCCATTTATTGGACTGATGCTCAAATGAATGTGTGGATTCATGCACCATGAGCTCCATTTCCCCCAAAAGCGTTTCCTTGCTATCGATCCATTGAAGTACATCTTCCCCCAGATCATCGTGTACCACACGGAGAATATAGGCCCCGTCAGGATCATAAGTATCCAGCAGTTCCTCCACTTCTTCCCATGTGGGTTTTTCTTCCTCATCATAATGGGCTTTTGCTTCTGTCATACAAACACTGCCCGCTATCAAAGCTGAAGCCGCCAGTGCCGCCATGGTCTTGAATACGTTTTTGCACTTCATGGTCAATCACTCCTTTTTCTATCTATAGGATAGCACAAATGCACCGCATCAACCATGAACTTTTTCTGCATCGCATAGGAATTTTCTGCACGTCCGGCGGGAATTTATCCGGAAATGCCTTCCCGCCGCAAAAACAGAAAAAAATCGGGAAAATCCCCTTTATTTTCTCAGGTTTTCTGTTATAATAAAGATAAATGTGTATGGCCGCCGTCAACGTGCCTTCAAACTATTCCTTGGAGTGTGATATATATGAAACATTTTTTCAAACGCACCGTTCTTTTGCTGACCCTTGCCGCCGTTTTCACGGCTTTGGCAGGCTGTCATCAGCCGGATAACAACAGCCAGCCTGCTTCCGACACTGAAACCTCACCTGCGGTTTCCTCTTCTGCTCCCGTCAATGAAAACCCTCTCATCGGTCAGTGGGAGTCCGACCTGACAGAAAACATGGTCTATACCTTTAATGCAGACGGCACCGGTCAATACCTTGTCATGGGGAATACCATGCCGCTGGAATACAGCATCAAAGACAGCAAAATCACCATCAATTTCCTTGTAGAGGGCTACTCTCCCATGAAACTGGAATATGCTTTTGACGGCGATTCCCTCAACATCAAAGATTCCTTTGGCAACGATAACTTTTATCACAAAATAGGCTAACATATCAACACCTGTTTCATCTCCTGCCGCCAAAACACGAACCATCCTCACAAAAATTTTGCTCAGAGAAACGGAAGTAATGAATAATGTATGTTGATTTAGCTCAAGTCAGCGATTTTTGGAAGGGG
>CADCOZ010000295.1 GCA_902803125.1 uncultured Ruminococcus sp. | reverse complement strand
CTGGGCAATTGACTTTTCGCTGTGGAATCTGCATTACGGTCACCCCGCTTATCGGGAGCATATCCGCTACCAGCTCACGCACCATACATTTGAAGCTTTGGGACTCTCGAACGCAGGGGCTGATGTCTTTTTCCATCAGGACCTTTATCAGGAAATGCAGACACTGCTGTTGGAAGCCCCGCTGATGACGGATCCCGCTATTCCGAAGGTATCTGTTATCCTCAGTATCTATAATGCCGCCCCGTATATAGAAAAATGTCTGGACAGTATTCTGGATCAGACACTGCAAAATATTGAAATCATTTGTGTGGACGATGGTTCCACCGATGAAACACCGGCCAAGTTAGCGGCTTATGCGGCACAGGATCAGCGGATTACGGTAGTGACCAAAGAGCATACCAATGCCGGAGAAGGCCGAAATGCGGGGTTAGCGTTAGCCAAGGGCGAATACCTTTCCTTCTTGGATGCGGACGACTTCTTTGAGCCGACCCTGCTGGCACGGGCGTATTATCGTGCCAAAGAACAGCAGGCAGATATTTGTCTGCTGCCCAGTGACCAGTATGTGCATAACGAACGGCAGTTTCGGGAAACGCCGTGGACGCTGAGAAGGCATTTGCTGCCGGTCTACCGTCCGTTTGCCGCCGCAGAAGCGGCCGATCATCTGTTTCAGCTGTCCGGCTGTACGGCATGGAACAAGCTGTTTTCCCGCCGTTTTGTGGAAGAAAACGGCTTGCAGTTTCAGAGTAATCTGATTTGTAATGATATGCTGTTTACCTATTCGGCCTTGGCTTCGGCCGGACGGATTACCGAAGTGGAGGATAAGCCGCTGATTCATCAGCGTGTCGGCCACCCCAAAAAGTTGGGGGCGGCATTTGAATACTGCACGTCCTGCTATGCCAATGCCCTTTCGGCGTTACAGGATTTTCTGGTGGAAAGACATTATGATAAGATTTTCCGCAAGAGCTTTTTGAACTGGGCGTTGGATTTCTCGCTGTTCAGTATGCACAGCTATACAGGCGTTTATAAACGGCTGGTGCGTCAGCAGCTGAAGCGGCGGTATTTGGATCGCTGGCATTTGTCGGAGGCTTCGGCAGAGGATTTTTACCGCCCTGATCAATATGCGGAGATGCGGGAAATTTTGTCGGAAAGAGTAGTACGGCCGCCCCGCACGAAACCGGTGGTATCGGTCGTTATGCCGCTGTATAATGTGGCGCAGTACCTGCCGGCGGCGTTGGATTGTCTGCTGTTCCAGACGTATGAGAACATCGAAATCCTCTGTGTGGATGACGGTTCCACCGATAATACCCTGGATATTTTGCGGCAGTACCGCAAGGAGGACAAGCGGGTGCATATTATCCGCCAGGACAATCGGGGAGCCGGAGCCGCCCGCAATAAAGGAATGTACTATGTGCGGGGTACCTATGTGCTGTTTTTGGACGGTGACGATATTTTCCATGCGGATTTGATTGAAAAAGCCTTGGCGAAAGCCACCGAAACCGATGCGGATATTGTTGCCTTTAATTTCACCCAATCGGATGCCGAAGGGAATTATGTGCATCGTGTGGGCATTCATACCGAATGGCTGGATCGGGATAAGAATATTTTTAACTATTTGGACTGCCCCGAACGCATTATGACGATTGTGAACCCGACCCCGTGGAACAAGCTGTTCCGTGCGGCTTTTATTCGGGAGAACGATCTGTATTATGAGGAAATCACGTCCAGTAATGATATTACTTTCTCGGCGGTGAGTGTGGCGGCGGCTCGGCGGATTGCTTATTTGAAGGATGAACTGCTGCACTATAACCGTGGCCTGCCCGGTTCTATTACCGTTGGCAAGCATAAGAAACTGTATAATGTGGTCACGGCGGTCACCAGTGCCGTTATACAGGTGCGGGAACTGCCCTATGCGGAGGAAATTGAGGAGGCCGTTCTCTATTTTGCCATTGATAACTTCCTTTTTGCCCTGAAAAATAACGTGCTGGATTATCACGATGCCTTGGCACATCAGTATTATGATTATGTCCATAGCTATTTCAAAGAGTCGATGTTTGACGGCGTAACGGAAGAAATGCTCGGCGGCAACACAACATTGTACCATCGTTTTTTGATTGTGCGTGAACTGTCCTATGAGCAGTTTATCGAAGCCTTGGATAAGGAACGGATACTTTCGGTTACTTCTTATCCGGCTCGTATGACGGCGGTAGCGGCTTCTTTGGTTTCGCTGACGGAACAAACCCTGCCGGCGGATCGGATTATCTTGTGGCTGGCCGAAGAGCAGTTCCCCCAAAAGGAACAGGAACTGCCGCAGGATTTACTGGCACTGCTGCGTGACGGTAAGGTAACCCTGCGGTGGTGCCAAGAGGATTTGGCACCGCACAAAAAATATTTCTATGCCATGCAGGAATATCCCGATGCGGTCATTATCACGGCCGATGATGATATTGTTTATCCCAAAACGATGGTAGAAGAGCTGTTTCGGGGTTATTTGCTGTATCCCCGCTGTGTATCGGCGGCGGTCACGCACCTGATGACGTTTTCTGACGAAGGCAAGTTACTGCCGTACAGTGAATGGGTGCGGGAGTATGACGAACAGCTGATGGTGCCGTCTCGGCAGTATGTAGCGGTAGGGGTCGGTGGCGTTTTGTATCCGCCGCACCTCCTGCATGAAGCCCTGTTCCGTTCGGATATTATCCGTCATGCCTGTTTGTTTGCCGATGATTTATGGCTCAAGGTCATTGAATGTTTGTCGGGTGTGCCGGTGGTATGTGTCAGTTCGCACCGTGGGCTGAACTATGTACCCGATTCGCAGGAGGTTGCTCTCTGGCGAACCAATCTGACACAGCAGAAAAACGATATGCAGCTCAAGCGGTGTCTTCGTGCCTTAGCCAAAGAGTTTGGCAGCGGATTTATGGAGAAGTATATTCTGGCTGACCCGCAGTTCAAGCCGTATGAAACGCTCATGGTCATTCAGAACCGCCGTTTAGAGCGGAGAAATCAGGAATTGCAGCAGCATCTGCGGCAAGCCCAGCAGCAGATCAGTGACCTGCAGAGGGACTATCGTTCTTTGAAACAGCAGTACGGTGATTTCCGCATTTATTCTTCGGTAACGGCTCT
>CADCOZ010000294.1 GCA_902803125.1 uncultured Ruminococcus sp. | reverse complement strand
CCGGCGTAGAGTTTATCTCTATCAATACCGACGAGCAGGCGCTCAACCGATCCAAAGCCTCACAGAAGATTAAGATCGGTGAGAAAATTACGCACGGCAAGGGGGCTGGTTCCAAGCCCGAAGTGGGTGAAAAAGCGGCTGAGGAAAGCAGAGATATTATCTCTGAACTGCTGAAGGATACCGACATGGTGTTCATCACAGCCGGTATGGGCGGCGGTACCGGTACAGGTGCGGCTCCGGTTGTTGCAGAAATTGCCAAGCAGATGGGTATTCTGACGGTTGGTATCGTTACCACACCGTTCCTGTTCGAAGGCAAACGCCGTATGGATCAGGCCGAGAACGGTATCCAGAGATTGAGAGAAAATGTAGATTCCCTGATTGTCATCCCCAACGAAAGACTGAAGCACATCAGCGAAGAGAAGATTACCCTTCAGAATGCTTTCCGTGCGGCCGATGACGTACTCCGTCAGGGTGTTCAGAGTATTACAGACCTGATTGTCATTCCCGGATTGGTTAACCTTGACTTTGCAGACGTTACCTCCGTTATGAAGGATGCCGGCTATGCCCTGATGGGTGTTGGTGTGGCTTCCGGTAAGGATAAGGCGAAGTTAGCGGCACAGAATGCGATTTCCAGCCCGCTGCTCGGTACGTCTATTCAGGGCGCGAAGGGCTTGATTGTGAACATCAAGGCTTCTCCCGATATCGGTCTGGACGAAATTCAGGATGCTTCCACGATGATTTCCGAGCAGGCCGACGAAAACGCTATCATTATCTGGGGTGCTGCTCTGGATGAAGAGATGGAAGACACACTGTGTGTCATTGTTATTGCCACAGGCTTCCCCACCACAGAAAGCTATCTTCCGCCGGTGATGCCGCCGAAGAAGGAAGACAGAAGATCTCCCTTCCAGTACGGATCACCGGCCGCTCCCAAGCAGGATACGTCCCGTTTTGGAGCCCCGTCCCGTTCACAGGACAGATCAAGAGGTCAGCAGCCGATGTATCAGCAGCCCTATGGCGGTCATCCCGCCGCACCGGCTGAACCGCCGATGCAGCAGCCTTCTGCTCCTGTTTATCCCAACGCAGGCACCAGAGGCCCGGCCTCTGCACCTTCTGCACCCAAGGGCGGCGATTCTGATGATTCCTACATGGACATCATGAAAATTTTCAGCAGCAAATAATCCTTTCAAGCCTGCCGCCGTTTTCGACGACAGGCTTTTATTTTGGCGTTGAGTGGAAAGTTAAGGGAGGAAAGACAGATGAAGGTAAAACATTTGATTGATTTGGAAGATCTGACAACACCTGAATTGATGGAGATTATCGAACTGGCGAATGCGATTAAGGATAACCCGGCGGATTATGCCGAACGGTGCCGCGGAAAGATTTTGGCGACCTTGTTCTATGAGCCGTCCACCAGAACACAAATGTCATTCAAAACAGCCATGCTGCGGCTGGGCGGCAGTGTGATAGGCTTTGATAATCCGCAAAATTCATCGGTGTCCAAGGGTGAAAGCCTGAAGGATACCATTACCGTTGTCGGCGGCTATGCGGATATTATTGCGATTCGTCACTCTATGGAAGGCACTGCCAAGGCGGCTTCCCTTTATTCAGCGGCTCCTGTTATCAATGCGGGTGACGGCGGCCATTTACACCCGACACAGACTTTGACCGATGTGGTGACCCTCTATAATGAAAAAGGATCCCTTGATAATATGTGTATCGGGCTTTGCGGCGATTTGAAAAACGGCCGCACGGTGCATTCCTTCATCAAAACCATGTCCCACTTTAAGGGCAACCGTTTTGTTTTGATTTCGACACCCGAACTGACCGTGCCGCAGTACATTAAAGATGTCATGAATGCTTCGGGCTGCCGCTATACAGAGGTGCGCAGTCTGGCCGAAGCCATTCCGATGCTTGATATGCTGTATATGACCAGAATCCAGCGGGAGCGTTTCAAAAGCTATGATGAGTACGAAAAACAAAAGGGCGTATTTGTACTGGACAGAGAAAAAATGATGCTGGCCAAAGCCGATATGAAAATCCTGCATCCTCTGCCGAGAGTGGACGAGATTGCGGAAGATGTCGACTATGACAGCCGTGCCAAGTATTTTATCCAGACGGTGTACGGTATGTATGCCCGCATGGCGCTGATCATCAAGATGCTGGAAAATGCCGACAGAAAGCCGATGGCCAGACGCTTTGATACCCATCATATCAGATGCACCAACCCGAACTGTATTACCTATACGGAAGAGTATCTGCCCAAACTGTTCCGTCCGCTGGGCGGTGACATGGTACTTTGCCGCTACTGCGAAGGCCGTAACCTGATTTGATGGCACAATATTGACTCTATCTCAAAAACGGAGCTGTAAAGGCTCCGTTTTTCTGTTGGAGGGCTTTGCCCTTGGATCCCGCAAGCCTTTGAAAAGCTTGCGAAAAACTTTTGTGTTGTTGTCTTTCAAACTTGAATAATGAATAATGTTTAGATATCCGACCGGCAAGATAAATTCAGCGAATTTAGGAAAGGGGGTGCGGGGGGTCTCGCCTGTCGGCTCGGTCCGGTCGCTTCTGCCTGCGGCAGAGGTCTCCACTGGAGACCCGCTCTCCCTTTTT
>CADCOZ010000293.1 GCA_902803125.1 uncultured Ruminococcus sp. | reverse complement strand
GATCTGGGCATCGTAGAGGGCTTCAAACATCTTGGTGGCCACGCCTGCGTGACTTTCCATACCGGCTCCAACAATAGAAATCTTGGCTACATTTTCGTCAACCAGAACTGCTTTTCCGCCAACTGTGGCAACATACTCTTCCATAGCGGCGGCGGCTTCCTTGGCGTTTTCTTTGGCAACGGTAAAGGAAATATCTTTGGTGCCGTCTCTGCCGATGGACTGCAAAATAATATCGACATTGATATTCTTAGAGGACAGCTTGGAGAACATCTTGAAGGCCAGACCCGGATTATCCGGTACGCCGACAACTGAAATTCTGGCGACATTGGTATCCTTTGCTACACCGCTGATTAACATTTTTTCCATTTTATTAGCCTCCTTAACGATAGTACCGGGTACTCTTGTCATAGAAGACAGTACCTCCAGTTCAATATTGTACTTTTTAGCCATTTCAACACTGCGGTTGTTCAGTACCTGTGCGCCCAGTGTGGCTAATTCCAGCATCTCATCATAGGAAATCGTTTTCAGCTTACGGGCATTCGGCACTTTGCGGGGATCGGCTGTATAAACACCTTCCACATCCGTGAAAATCTGACAGATGTCAGCGTGCATAGCCGCCGCAATCGCCACCGCACTCGTATCGGAACCGCCGCGTCCAAGGGTTGTGACATCCTCATAACGGTTAATGCCCTGGAAACCGGCCACGATGACAATATTTTTCTTGTCCAGTTCCTTGACAATACGGTCGGTACGGACACGCTTGATACGAGCCGAGGTATACGCCGAACTCGTTTGGAAGCCCGCCTGCCAGCCTAACAGCGAAACCACGGGATAACCCAGTTTTTCGATAGCCATCGCCAATAAAGCAATAGAAATCTGCTCACCGGCGGCCAACAGCACATCCTTTTCTCTTTTTGATGCATTCGGATTGATTTCGTTCGCTTTGTCGATCAAGTCATCTGTGGTGTCACCCTGTGCGGAAACAACAACGACAACATCGTTGCCCTGCTTGTAGGTGTCTGTAATGATTCTTGCCACATTGAAAACTCTTTCTGCATTCGCTACCGAACTGCCTCCGAATTTCTGTACGATAAGACTCATTTTCTCTCCCCCATTTTTCAATATTACAAATCCGAAATACGGATTGTTGACAAAATTTGAACGCCGCTGGCCTCTAATTCGGCAGCCGCCTTTTCACGGTCGGCCACGGTCATGTCGTCCACCGCAAAAGCATATTCATTCGGTGCCGCATTGGCCCGGACAATTTCACGGGCATTCAGGAACAGTTGCTGTACCTTCTCTATCAAGTGCTGCTTGCTGTCATCGGTTCTGACACGCAGATAGACAGGGAAACTGGTCTGTTCATACGGCTTGACGATAGAAGCGTCACCGTCTGCCCAGTCAAAATACTTTCTTCTCTTCAGGTGCTTCACACAGTCGATAATATCGGCGACTACTGCGCTGGCTGTCGGCAGTTTGCCGGCTCCCTTGCCGTAGAAAACCACATCGCCGGTGGAATCACCCCGCACCAAAATGCCGTTAAAGACATCGTCCACATTGGCCAGCTGACTGCTTTTTTCAATCAGCATCGGCTCCACGGTGATATCCAGCGTGTTATCGTCCAGCCGCTTGACCTGACCGATCAGCTTGATAACGCCGCCCCACGAAGCCGCATAGGCCACGTCTTCCAGCGTAATTTTGGTAATGCCTTCGGTATGGACATACTGCGGATACACATGGTGACCATACGCCAAAGAAGCTAAAATACTGATTTTGCGGCTGGCATCGTGTCCTTCCACATCGGCCGCCGGATTTCTTTCGGCATAGCCAAGCTGCTGTGCCATAGACAGCGCATCGGCAAAGGACATATTTTCACGAATCATTTTGGTTAAAATGAAGTTGGTGGTGCCGTTTAAGATACCGGCAATCTCGATAACATCGTTAGCCGCCAAGCATTGGCTCAGCGGGCGAATAATCGGCACCCCGCCGCCCACGCTGGCCTCAAAGAGATAGTTGACATTATGTTCTTTGGCAATCCTCAGCAATTCAGCCCCCATGGTAGCCACTAATTCTTTATTGGAGGTTACCACGCTTTTGCCGCTTTCCAACAGCTGTTTGGTAAATTCATAAGCCGGATGCACACCGCCCATGACCTCTGCCACTACTTTTACCTCGTCATCGTTCAGAATATCCTCAAAGGACTTCGTGAACTTTTCCTGAAAAGGGCTGTCGGGGAAATCACGGATATCCAAGATATACTTGATGCCAATCTCCTCTTTGGTGCGTCGGGCAATACTCTCACGGTGCTGCATCAGTACCTCCACAACACCCGACCCTACTACACCATAGCCCATTACCGCTGCCTGTACCATACCTTCAAACTCCTTTTATTTTCTTTGATATCAGAGGAACCTTCCCTTTTTCAGCGTTAAGAAGGTTCCTGCGTTACACTTACGTTTCTCCGCCTTCCGATGCGTCACCGCCGCCATTGTCCGGCGATTCCTCTGTGGGCGTATCTTCACTGCTCTGCTCCGGTTCGCTGGATTCTTCCGACTGATCCGGCTCGTCCGGTTCCTCCGGCTGTTCCGGTTCCTCCGGCTGTTCCGGTTCTTCCGGCTCGTCCGGTTCTTCGGATTCCTCCGGCTCGTCCGGTTCATCGGGTTCCTCCGGCTCGTCCGGTTCATACGGTTCATCCGGTTCGTCCGGCTCCTCGCTGGTTTCTACCGGCTTGGTCGGAATCTTCGCATAAT
Source organism: uncultured Ruminococcus sp. (assembly GCA_902803125.1). Classification (GTDB taxonomy): domain Bacteria; phylum Bacillota; class Clostridia; order Oscillospirales; family Acutalibacteraceae; genus UBA1213. The sequence continues at coordinate 41 of CADCOZ010000293.1, read as the reverse complement.
TCGGCAGATTATCCGGTGTGTAGTAGCCGACATACATCTGG
>CADCOZ010000292.1 GCA_902803125.1 uncultured Ruminococcus sp. | reverse complement strand
CGACAACCCGCCCGAAAAGACTGTCGGAGTAGTGGCGGCTGACAAGATACCATGTAATGGTGTGGCCATCGCCGTCAAAGACACCGTTGAACGTCAGCGGATGGTTGGGACCTCTATTGTTCTGTCTGTCCTCGCTGACAACGATGTCATTGACCAGCTTGAAGTATTTGTCTTTCGTGTCACGCATATCGCAGAAAATACTCCATTCCAACTCATTGGAGATGGTATAGGGGTCGGCCGGTGTGCCGCTGCCGGGCAACTCCTGTGCTTCTTCGATGGTGACCTGTATGCTTTGAATATCGCTGGTGCTGTGGTAAGCGTCCCCCACGGCACAGTAGTAAACCGTGTATTCGCCCACATTTGTGGCCACAGGCGGTGTGGCTGACCACTCGCCGTCATTGACCTTATAGTAAGCGATGCCGTTTTTGGCATAGCCGGGCATATAGGGGAAGCTCTCACCCCGTGCTAAAATACTGCCGCCGCCGTTGTAGGCATCGGCCTGCAAATCCATAAAAATACGGTGTTCGCCGCCGGTATAAACAAAACGGCGTGTGCCGGGATTCGCCTTGACGGTGGCTTTCGGCATGGTGATTTCTCCGTCTGCCCAGAACTCCGTTTCGTTGAGGGAGTCAACGCCCTGTGCATCGGACTGTCCTTGGTCGAGGTCGCCCATATTATCGCCGTTGAGCTTTTCGGCTTCTGCATTGTGGTAGTTGTTTTCTAATGTTTCATAGCCGACAAAGCCCGAATAGGAACTGTAATAGGGGCGGTAGAGCATACAGCTGCCTGCACTGTTTACGTCTATTTCAGAAGGAGCGAAGTAGCAGTTTTTCATCGTTCTGCTGCTGGCGTTGGATCCATTAATATAGCCCACAAAGCCGCCTACTCCGGTGATTTCGCTGCCGCCGGTTATTTTTCCGGTAAAGTGGCAGTTCTCTAAGGAAGTGTGATAGCTATAGCCCACGAACGAGCCGGATCTCCGTTCACCGCTGCCTTTGAGGACAAGTTCTGCATCACTGGAGCAGTTATAGATCCAGTCGGTCGCACTTTGGCCAATCAGCAAACCGGTATAAATTTCAGAGGAGACCATTCGGCCGGAGATGTGCAGGTTCTTGATATAGGCACCGTCTGTTTTTGCGAACAGACCGAAGCCTTCTTCGCCGTCATCAATGCTGTCACTGACATCAAGGGTAATGGTGTGGCCGTTGCCGTCAAAGTTGCCGAAATAAGCATAACTGTTGTTATGAACTTCCTTGTGCTTGCCGCCGCCGATGGTGGTGAAAGTGCCGTCCTTATCGGACAGGGTGAGGTCGGCCATCAGTTTAACATTGGTACCTCTGTCCCAGCCGTAGTAGGAGCCGGTGAGCTTGCCGATTCGGGCAAGATAATCGAGATAACGCCAGTTATCGGCGTTCCAAATCTGTAATGGGTAGGCAAAGGAGCCGTCCCCCTCCATCGTGCCGACAATCCCGCACTGTGTATTCGGGAAATAGGTGCTGATGTTATCGTTGGAGATCCAAGCGAGGGTTTCTTTGCTGTCTCTTATGCTGACACCGTCAGCCGCCGCCGCTTCAAGGATAGGCTCTGTGTCTTCCCAGTACAGAATGGCGTGGGCGTAAGCCGGCCGATAGGTATCATAGGCGATAGCCGGACCGTACAGATATTTCTGTGCCGGTGTGTAGATTTTGGAGAAGGGTGTCATGGTGACCTGTGCCGTTTCGGGCAGACCGTACAGCGCACCTTGTATTGTAGCACCGTCAAAAGCGGTAAACGCAAGGGTTTCGATATTCGGGCTGTCACGGAAAGCATCGGGATGCAGTTTGACGAATGTGGAGGCAATCGTGACGGCGGTCAGGGCATTACATTCTCCAAAAGCACTGTCGGCGATGGATGCGACCGTTTCTGAAACGGTGACCGAAGCAAGGTTCGGCAGTCCGCAGAAAGCATAGGCACCAATATCCGTGATTTCACTGCCCTCTGCAAAGACGATGCTTGTAACCTTGTTGGCCAAAGCATAGTTGGTGCCGGAAAAAGCACTTTCATTCACGGCACCACGGCCGCTGATGGTGAGCGTTCCCTCGCTGTCGAGCCGGTAAGTGGCCAACTCACCGCAGGAGCCGCTGTCGAGCGTTTCAGCCGCCGCACCCGTTACCGCTGAGGCGGTGACGGACAGAAAGCCGGCTGTTTGCGAAACCACTGCTGTTGATGAAAGCATCATCACAGCCAGTGAAGCCGCCAGTGTCTTTTTAAGTAGCTGTTTCTTCATTGGATAAATCTCCCTTCATTGAATTTTTGGTTTTATCTTGAAGATGCTGTTGCAGCTCATTCAATTCTTTGACTTGTTTGCGATAGGTGAGATACAGTATCAGCCAAATCACGAAATAGGCCGCCACCTGAAGGCCTGCCATGATGAGGACATCCCAAACGGTTTGTGACCAGCCGAGGAACAGGGAGTTCGGGATATGTAGTAAAACGATAATAAGACAATGCACAACAGAGGTAAAGGCCAGCGGCCAGCGTTCGATATCATACAGCGTGATACACCCGAAGGTGATGGCTCCATACAGACCCGAAAGGAGTGTCTGCACCGTGAACGCCTGCCAGAAACCGCCGCATAGACCGATCAGAAGGGGGGAGGCGGGAACAAAGTCGCCGCCGGCGGTTGTCATCATAGCGATACCGTCCCCCATCAGGATACCGACCACAAAGCCGATCAGCACCCGTATCAGGGTCTTTTTCAGCATAGATATTCCTCCTCTCCCGACAGCCGTTCCTTGATCAGTGGGATATAGCGGCGGGAAGCCCATGTTTCCATACCGTTTTCAAACTCGATACGAAGCGTTCCCACAATCGTGAAGTCATATTTATGTACCTTTCTGAGATTGATGATCTCAAAGCGGGATATTCTCAGGAAGTATTTCCCTAAAAGCTGTTCAAACGTCTGAAGTGTCTGTTTGGCCGTAAAAATGCCTGCCTCCGTGATGATCCGCATAAACTTGCCTTCTGCCGAAATAAAAAAAATGTCGGATACGTTTATCACACAAGGGCATTTGTCCGCATCAAGCACCGTGAATTTTTCCGGTGTTGTGTTTTTCAGGCTTTCTATGATCTGTGATACCTGACTGTCCATTTTCGAAGCACGGATAGTGATATTGATCTGATCCGAATCCTCATCCGTTTCGAACAGGATGTTGATTTTCTTCATTCACCATATCCCTCCGTTCTGTTTTTTCGGGCAGGATGTTCACAGCGGTCGGTTCGAGCGTTATAATACCGGCAGTCCGCACAGGAAAGCTCGGAAAGAAAAGAATACTCACACCACATCTGATGTATCCAGCCGTATTTCGTAAAACAATAACGGCAAACCAACTCCGCACAGACTCCGCTGATGACGCTTCTCTGCGGCATAAAGCTCGTTCTGTTCATAAAAGTTCACCCGTCCTTTGTTAACGATTACTAAAATTATATACACTTTTCGGAAAAATTACAACAATTTTGGTACAAACGGTATCCCACAGGGAACGAATGGAAATAACGAATACTGAAAACGGAAGACTGAAAAATGAATAATGTTTGATTGAGGTCAAGTCAGCGAATTTTGAAAAGGGAGGGAAGTAATGAATAATGAATAGTGAATAGTGAATAATGAATAGTGAATAATGTT
>CADCOZ010000291.1 GCA_902803125.1 uncultured Ruminococcus sp. | reverse complement strand
ACCGTATGGTGGGAACAACAGGGCTCGAACCTGTGACCCTCTGCTTGTAAGGCAGATGCTCTCCCAGCTGAGCTATGCTCCCACATCAACCTTGAGAACGCCCTCAACCGTTTCGGTTTTGTTTGTATCTCTCAGCGACTTCATTATAATACCACAACGTTCTGTATTTGTCAAGCATTTTTTGAAATTTTTTTTGATAAAAATCCATTTTTTTTCAAGCCCGTTTTCTAACGGCTGACCGGCCTTCTTTACAGTATATGCAGCCTTCTGCCCCATGATACCATTTTCTTTCATTGGGCAAACCGTTCCACGGGAACGCCCAATTTGGTCAGGATATCAATATAACCCTCATAGACTTCATCTCTGGAAAAATTCCCTGTTTCCAGTTCCCTGTCAGTCATATTGTTCAAACGGCTGTAGAAATCCGTGGCCAGTTCAATATACTTATCTGTCATACGGATATTTTCAAACAGTAAATCCTCCGCTTCTCCAATGCGTTCCTCTTTGACCAAACGATCTAACACCAAATGCAGCTGATCCATTTCCGACAGCATTTCCGAGGATTCAAACGTATATGTTATCTTATTCTTATGAAAAATCAAATTTGCCACATAGCGGGCAATAATTTCTATTTGCCGCAGTACCCAATCATCCTGAAATCCCATTTTCCTTCCTCCTATTACGCCGATACCGTTCTATGATTCCCCGGCCAATACGCCTGTAGAAAAGGCACATTGAAGATTAAACCCGCCCGTATACGCATCTACATCAATGACTTCACCCGCAAAATATAATCCTTCCACGAGTTTGGAGGCCATTGTTTTGGGGTCGATTTCCTTAACAGATACCCCGCCCGATGTTACAATAGCTTCTGCAATCGGACGAAACCCTTTCACTGTCAGCGGAAAAGCCTTGAGCAGACACAGCAGCTGTTTACGCTGCGGACGGGTCAGTTCACTGCAATTTTGGTCAGGCGGCAGTCCTGTCTGATGCAAAAAGGTTTCCACCATCCCAGACGGCAGCAGTGACCGCACTAACGAAGCGGCCGGTTCCCGATGACGGGCATTGATTTCCCGCAGCAGACGGGCTTCGAGTTTTTCTTCGGACAAAGCCGGTTTCAGGTCAATCAGTAGGCGGTAACGTCTGGCGGCCATCTCTCTCATGTGGGCGCTGGCACTCAGTACCATCGCCCCCGCCACACCGTAAGACATGAATTGCAGTTCCCCGAAATCCGTGTAAATCTTCTTGTCGTTCTGCTGTGTGTCCAAAACGGTGAGGGCGGCATTCTTCAACAGCAGCTGTACCATTTCTGCGGCTATTGGTTCCATGGTTTCCAGCGGCACCAATGAAGGCTGAAGCGGAACAATCGTATGGCCGGCTTTTTGGGCAAAGCGATAACCGTCACCGGTCGATCCTGTCAGCGGATACGAACAGCCGCCGCAGGCTATGATCACCTTATCGAAAAACCTCTCCCCTTCTGCGGTTTTCACACCCTTGACCGCACCGTTTTCCAGCAGAATATCCCTGACTTCTTGGAATGTTATCCTTACCCCTGCCTGTTTAGCGGTTCGCCAAAGGGTATCCACGACATCAGCCGCCTTATCCGATACCGGAAAAACACGCTGTCCCCGTTCCGTTTTCAGCGGCAAGCCGTTTTCCTCAAAAAAGCGAATGGTATCGACCGGTGCAAAACGGTGCAAAGCACTATACAGAAAGCGTCCGTTGGTGGGCGTATTGGCAATCACGGTTTTTTCGTCACAGTTATTGGTGACATTACAGCGTCCTTTGCCGGTAATATACAGCTTCCTGCCGATTTTGGCATTCTTTTCAAAAACGGTGACCGCATCTCCCCTGCGAGCCGCAAAAATGGCCGCCATCATACCGGCGGCTCCCGCTCCAATGACCGCCACCTTTCTTCCGCTCACTCCGTTTCATCCTTTCTGTTATTCTGATAGACATCATAATCCTGCCAGATATCCTCCAACATACCAAAGGTTTGCTTCACCTCATCGCCCATTTTCAGCACGGTTGCCACAATCAGGGCGTTAATCATGCTCAGCGGTGCCACCAGAGAATCCACCACGGCCGCCATATCGCTTTTGGCAATCAGCAGATAATCCGAAATAGCCGCCAGAGGACTGGCCAAACTGTCCGTCAGGGCAATCACCTTTGTTCCTCTGCGTTTGGCAAAGGTCATGGCCTGAATAGCGGCGTTGGAATAGCGGGGAAAGCTGATGCCGATAATCACATCATCTGCGGAAATACGGAACAGCTTTTCGTAGATTTCCGTTTCGCCGTAGTTATTGATCACCTTGACGTTTTCAAAAATCAGGGAATAGTAATAGCCAAGAAACGAAGCCAACGCCGCCGCACTTCTGACCGCAAAAATATAGATGGTTTTGGCTTTGGCAATAGCCTCCACCGCCTGTTCGAAATCCTCTTTGGAAGTTTCCTCCAGTGTCCGGCGGATTTTTGCAATATCCTTTTGCAGTACATTTTCCAACACACTGCCTTCGCTCAAGCGGTTCTGTGCCACTTCTATCCGCTGTACGGAGGTCAATCTGTCACGAATCATTTCCTGCATAGCCTTCTGCATTTTCGGGTAGCCGTCATAGCCCAGTTCGGTAGCAAAGCGGACAACCGTTGATTCGCTGACCCCTACCGTACTGCCCAATTTGGCCGCTGTCATAAAGGCCGCCTTATCATAATGTTCCGTAATAAAACCGGCAATCAGCCGCTGTCCTTTGGAGAAGCCCTGTTTCAAATCATTGATTCTGGACAATAAATTTTTTGTCATACCTTAAGCCTCCAAGTGCATTTCTTTTCCTATTTTATCTCTGAAACGCAAAAAAATCAAGCAAAAACGCCGGTTTGCCATAAATTTATCTTGGGACTTGGGCACCTCTTTCCGAAAAAGGCCGAATCCATCGGTTTTCGCTCATCGGGAATCGGCTTCCTGCGGGGGTTGTCCGGCACATTCGGTCAGACTGTGAGGACAAAGCGGTGATGCCAAAAAAACAGGGGGACGCTGTCATTACGCCACCCTGTTTGAACACAGCAAAATATCCTGTTTTCTGTACCATCAAATTAAAAGTATCTCTCAAAGTCCCCCCCGACATCCCCTCAAAGCTCAGATGTTTAATGAAATCAAGACAGCAAATTTCGGGAGGAGGCTGAATATCTTTCCGCAAGAAAAAGTCAGCGAATTTTGAAAAGGGGCTGAATATCTTTCCGCAAGAAAAGTCAGCGAATTTTGAAAGGAGGCTGAATATCTTTCCGCAAGAAAAAGTCAGCGAATTTCGGGAGGGGGCTTGGGGGAACCCCTTTTTTCGCCAGAAAAGGGGTTCCCCCAACGGGGTGCAGGGGCAGAGCCCCCGCTGGGAGGTTTGGAGGGCAAAGCCCTCCAACACATCAAAGGATGTCCAGTTTCAGTGCATCATCTTCGGCGGTCACATGGATGGCGGCAATACCACCCAGACGGCTGCTGACAATCGCCGCCGCAATTTTATCCTCGACTTCTTTGCGAATCAGGTTACGCAAATCTCTGGCACCACTTTGGCCGCCATAGGCTTTCTTGGCTAAGTAACGCTGTGCTTTTTCATCAAACGTGAAGCGAATACCTTTTTCTTTGAGCGTGTCTACATATTCGTTCATCATCAGTGCCGCAATCGCTACAAAATCTTCTTCGGTCAGGTGTCTGAAGATAATGATTTCATCTAAACGGCTTAAGAACTCCGGACGCAGGAACTCTCCCAGTGCTTTGCGTACCTTTTCGGCGGTGGCTTCCGCTTCCGTTTTGGCAAAACCAAGGGCGTTTTCTTTGCGTTCACTGCCGGCATTCGAGGTCATGACAATCACCGTATTGGCGAAATTGACTTTCCGACCCTGTGCATCGGTCAGCACACCTTCATCTAAAATTTGCAGCAGAATATTCAACACATCGGGGTGAGCCTTCTCAATTTCATCAAACAGCAGTACCGAATACGGCCGCCGTCTGACTTTTTCGGTAACCTGTCCGGCCTCCTCATAACCGACATATCCCGGCGGTGAACCGATGATTTTGGAAACGGAGTGCTTCTCCATATATTCGGACATATCCAGACGAATCAGGGTTTCGGGCGTATTGAACAGTTCTGCGGCTAATACCTTCACCAACTCTGTTTTGCCCACACCGGTGGGTCCCACAAAGATAAACGAGGCCGGTCTGCGGCGGGGACTGATTTGCACACGGCTGCGTTTAACGGCCGCCGCCAGTGCCGTAACTGCTTCGTCCTGTCCGATGACATGGCTCTTGAGCTTTTCTTCCAAATCCGCCAGCTTGTTCAGTTCGTTTTCCTGTACCTTAGAAGCCGGAATGCCCGTCCACAGTTCGATAACATGGGCAATATCCTCTTCCGTTACTTCGGCGGTCAGGGAGTCTTTATCTACCTCATTCATGACCTTTTCGAGCTTGGCTATATCATACCGCACGGTTGCCAACTTTTCATAGTCTATATTGCTTTCGGCGGTCAGCTGTTCTTCCTGTTCCTTCAGTTCCGCCAGACGGGCGCTGTTTTTGTCATAGGTTTCCAGTGCCGTATTGCGCAAAGCCGCATGGGTACACGCTTCGTCCAGCAGGTCAATGGCCTTATCGGGCAGGAAACGGTCGGTAATATAGCGTTCGGCCAGAATCGCCACCTTCCGCACGGTTTCAGCCGATACCTTGACACGGTGATAATCTTCATAATAGGACTTGATGCCCTCGATAACTTCAATCGTATCGGCAATAGACGGTTCCGGCACGGTGACCGGCTGGAAACGGCGTTCCAGTGCCGCATCTTTCTCGATATATTTGCGGTACTCGTTGAAGGTCGTGGCACCAATAACCTGAATCTCGCCCCGTGACAGTGCCGGCTTCATGATATTAGCGGCATTCATAGAGCCTTCCGCATCACCGGCTCCCACCAAACTGTGTACTTCATCAATAAATAAAATGACGTTGCCGTCTGCTTTGATTTCATCAATCAAGCCCTTGATACGGCTTTCAAACTGTCCTCTGAACTGTGTTCCGGCCACCAATGCGGTCATATCCAACAGGTGGATTTCCTTCTGCTGAAGCCGCATCGGAACGTTGCCGGATGCGATCCGCAGAGCCAGCCCTTCTGCGATGGCCGTTTTGCCAACGCCGGGTTCACCAATCAAACAGGGGTTATTTTTGGTGCGGCGGCTCAGAATCTGCACCACACGATCCAGTTCTTTTTCACGGCCGACAATTCTGTCCAGCTTGCCCTCTTTGGCCTTCCCTGTCAGGTCGGTGCAATAGGAATCCAAATACTTCCGCTTCTTTTTCTTGGCCGGCTTGCCCTCTTCCTTCTTGCCGCCTTCTTCACGGGGTGACTTCTTGGATGACGAACTGCTGCCGCCAAACAAATCCTTGAGCATCGCCGGAAACGTAGGCGCACCACCGCGGCTGAAATCGCCGTCTTCGCTCTCCGGTTCCTGTTCGCCTTCTTCCGGTGAAGAAAGCAGTTCTTCCATATCGCCGGGAATCATGCCCGATTCCATCAATTCGCTCATCTGGTTCTGCATCGCATCGAGGTCTTCCTCAGAGATGCCCATCTTCTCCATGATATCGGTCACCGGCTTGATACCAATTTCCTTGGCACAGCTCAGGCAATATCCCACAGAATCCGCAGAATTGGCTGTATTGGACACAAATACAACAGCGGGTCTTTTGTTACATTTACTGCAAATAATCATCTAATCGCCTTCTCTTTCCTTTTTTTCTCAAAGCTTGTTGACACTTTGTACCGTGCAGGACAGAACCATTCACCGGACGATTCCCGGTGTCACGGCCTTTTCCCTGAACCTGTGCCGGTACATTCTCTATTTATCCTATTCTATTGATACTATCACAAAAACATTACTCGCCAACAGGTTCGCTTTTCTGCTCCGCAGCGGTTTCTTCCCGCAGCTGACGGTTCTTTTGCCTCAACAATGACAAAAACAAAATCGTATACATCACCAGTGAAAACAGCATCAGTGCCGTTGTCACCGCCAGCAGTACCAAGGTCAATGTCCTGTTGGTATAGCCCCAAATGGCTCTCAGCAGAATCAGCGTTGTCACAGAACTGTAAAACACAACGGTAGACAGCTTGCCGTACCACTTCGCTGCCGGCGGACGTATTTTCAGCTTCAGCAAAAATGCCCCGCCGCCCAGCATCAATAATTCCTTAATAAACAATACAATGATAAACGGTATCATATCCGGATACAGAACATTCACGCAAACGACAACAGCTATCAGCGTCAATTTATCTGCAATCGGATCCAGCACCTTGCCCAAAGCGGTTACCTGATGGCACTTGCGGGCAATCAGTCCATCCAGCATATCAGTTAATGCCGAAAGCAGAATGATGACCCCGGCCTTGATAAAATCCTGTTGGAGCAGAAAATAAACCAGCGGAATAATCAGCAGGATTCTCAGAACCGTCAGCGTGTTCGGTACATTGATATTTTTTTTGAAAGAATCCTTCATAAGGATACCAACACTCCTTCTCAGTGAATCCGCCCGAAATTTTTATAACAGCGAGGATATCCATGAAATAATCATTTGCGGCAGATTGATGGTATCAATCAGCCGATAGAATATCGAATGGCTGATGCTTTCTCGGAGCGATGTACAATTTTCCGGTGAAATGAACATCATCACAAAATAGATAATCAGCACCAGCAGCATGGCAATCAGCAAGGCTTCTGCCACACCAACCAGGGCACCCAATACCTTATTGGGCGTTTTCAAAGCGGTGCGGTCAACACCCTTCGAGAACTTCTTGCTCAGGAAACCAATGATAATCATCAAAATCAAATACAGAAAAACGGTCAGTATGCAGGAAATGGTTCTGACGGCAAACGGGCGGATGGTTTCCTCAATCATCACCGGAATGCTTACCACGGAATTTTTAATCATATCGGCCAGGGCATTCTGATCAATGCCCAAAAGGGAAAACACGTTCAGGGGATAATTAGACAGTGCCTGCATGACATCAGCGGCGGCCTGTAGGGGGGTTGCGGCAGAAATGTTCGCTGTGGCTTCTGTCAGCCCATTGATAACATTGTCCTTCACCAGTAAATTATACACCATCATGGACAGCATGGAACCCAGCGTGGAGGCCGCAATCAAAGAAACAACCGTTCCCGCTATGTTCAGCCCCATATATACCAGTCCCCGTTTGAAACCGGAATACCCGAAAAGCAGAATTAAAGCCACAATTCCTATATCAAGCCAAGCGTTCATTCTATCACCTGTTTCCTGCATCCCTTTTCAGGACACGATATTACTCTCCTACTATATCATATTTTTGTCATCTCTACAAGTGGCTTTTTTCGATTCTTTGCCTTAAAGTACGGATTTTTCCTATATTTTTCAGGGATTTTTCCCCACCACGGACAAACCCCGCTGTTTTCACCAAATCATGAAAACAGCGGGGAATTTTTTTGTTATTTCTTGGCCTTGATTTTCTTTTCGGTGCCGTTCAGCAGACGTTGGATATTATCTTTGTGCCGAACAATGACCAAGATACCCATGAGCAAAGCCATGACCGCCGAATAAAGCACAAACGGCCATGTAGGGTGCGGAATCGGGGAAGTAACGGAAGTGAACCCCTGATAATCCATAAACCGCCAGAAAAACGCCGTGAACGCATACACGGTGAAGTTAATCAAAGCACACAGCGAGATAATGTGTGTCAGCAGGAAAAAGACAGCGAATAGGATCAAGGCACACACCAGTGTTCGCCAGTCCGTCATCAGCATAACCGCAAAGGTAGTAACAACGCCTTTGCCGCCTTTGAACTTATAGTAAAGCGGAAAGGTATGCCCGACCACAGCCAGCAAACCTGCCACATACATCAGGTAGCCGCAGTACAGATCCCGCTGTTCCTGAATGGTCAGCGACAGCAGCAGAGCCACCGCCACCGAGATAATGCCCTTGAAGAAATCCCCGACAAACGTAATGATCGCCGGCGTTTTGCCGACACACCGCAGCACATTGGTAAAGCCTGCGATGCCGTTGCCCATGGTGCGGATATCCTTGGGCAGAATCACCCTTGTCACAATGATAGATGTATT
>CADCOZ010000290.1 GCA_902803125.1 uncultured Ruminococcus sp. | reverse complement strand
GTATATCGCTTTTGTGGACGGTGACGACCGACTGAGTCCCGATTATCTGGAACAGCTCTATACGGCGGCCTGCCGTGCCAAAGCGGATATTGCCGTGTGCGGTTTCCGCTACTATTTTCTGCATACGGGTCAAACCAAAAGCGGCGTTCAAATGTCGGATAAACTCTATACCAAAGAAGCCGCTCTCGGTTTACTGCTGCGGGATAATCACATGAAATTCTATCTGTGGGGCAAGCTGTTTCGCCGCCGTTTATTCACACAGCACCATATTGTGATTCCCGATATGTATTATGAAGATGCGGCCGCCACCCCACAGCTGTTTTACTTTGCTAACCGTGTTGTCAGCACGTCCGGCGGGTATTATTGCTATACCCGTGCCTTTTCCAAATATACCGAAAAGAAAATGACCGCCCAACGGGTCAACGATTACATCAATACCATTCCGCTGATCCGTCTGTTTTTAGAAGAACAGGGTTGTTATGAAGCCTTCCGTCCCCACCTTTACAGCCATGTTTTTCATGTCTATTTTGCCCTGCCTTCCATGATTAAACAGAGTGCGGCTCAGAACCGACACGGCACTCGTGAAAATCTCCGCCGAGCCAGAGCCAAAGTGCGGCTGTGTCTGCGATGTCCTGCCGCTGTGCTGAAAAAATTAAACCTGAAAAAACCAGTCGTTGAATAATGAGGTGATTGTTTGAAAATTACGCCTATCATATCCATTATCGTACCGATTTATAAAGTTGAAAAGTTTCTGCGGCGTTGTTTGAAATCCATTCAGTACCAAACCTTTCCCGATTTTGAGGTACTGTTGATAGACGATGACTCCCCCGATAAAAGTGCGGCGATCGCCAAGGAATTTTGCCGCAGGGATCCCCGTTTCCGCTACTTTCACAAAGAAAACGGCGGTTTGTCCGATGCCCGCAACTATGGCATTGACCGCGCCAAAGGGGAATATATTGCCTTTATTGACAGCGATGACCATGTTCATAGAGATTTCCTCAAAACGCTGTATGAAGCCTGTCGGGACAATAACGCCGATATGGCGTATTGCAAATTCATGTATTCCTACTTCAACACCGGTCTGAAGTGTCCCCGTCCCTCCAAAGCCCGCACCGGCGTGATGTCACGGGACGATGCCCTGATTGCCCTGATTACCGACAGTATGTTCCAAAGCTATGCATGGAATAAACTGTACCGAACCAGTCTTTTCAGAGAAAACGGCATTCGCTACCCGTATATGTTTTTTGAAGATATTGCCACCAGTTCAAAGCTCCTGCATAAATCCAATAAACTGAGTGTCAGTGCCAAACATCTTTATTATTACGAAAAGCGTTTTGGCAGTATTGTCGGCACCATGAACGCCGAAAAAATCAGCGATTACTGGCGATCCATTTTAGCCCAGCGGAACTATTTTGAAAGTGTCGGCGAATACGACAAGTTCCGAGAGGCCATCTGTCATTTTGCCAAAAAAGCCCACCTCATTAACATCTATTCCATTATCCGTCAGCACGTTCTGCACTTGGATTTCCGCAAGATGAAATACAATCTTGATACCAACCGTGATATCTTCCGCTATATCACCTCCGATGAGTTCAAAGCGGTGGAAGGTCTGCCCGAAGTTCCCTACAAATTCGTTCAGCCCGGCCGCAAAAAACAGGAACGCAAAACAAAAAAATTCCCCGTCTTTAACGACACGGAATCATAAACTTCTTCGCCAAACCGTGCCATACTGTTTCTGACAGTCGGCACGGTCTTTCTTTTGAACTCCCCCTGTCAGCAAAGCCGACATTCCCCTCAAAGAGGGAGGATTTTCACAACTCCCCTCTTTGGGGAGGTGGCTCGAAAAGCCGGAGGGAGTTCTCACCCTGTCAGCAGAGTTGACATTCCCTCAAAGAGGGGAAACTTTTTTCACACTCAAAACCAAAAACCACGCCGTTTCGGCAGACTGTTCCTCTGTGACGCATTCAGGAAATGACAGTTTCGTAATCTCTGGTTACAATTTTGTTTTATTCGACCTTTTGAGGTAGAATAATGTCGATTTGTGCGGGATAGGTGAAAGGGCTTTTTCTATCGGCTGTCAGAACGCTATTCTTCAGGTTCAACACGACAAACGATAGGAACCCTTTCATGGAATGAGGTCTTGACCAAGCGGTGCTTTGTCAGGCAGAAAAGTTATCCTCGGAAAATTCCTTTAGACAAGCCGATACTCAGGTTATGCGGCCATTCGGGAATCAGCGGATAACGAAAAACGGCCTTATGCGGCAAGTGATGCTGTTTTGTGCGGAAATAGGACTGCTTTGTCATGTCCTCCTGCGGCAATCTGTCATCACCTCTGCGGAATGCCTGTCACGCTTATCCGAAGCGACAGTGAACAATAAGACCCATACCATGAAAAAAGCCGCTTGAATCTCTTTTTCAAGCGGCTATACGGAACACACCCTTGTGCAGAGTTTCTGTTACAGAAACCCCTGTTTTTGTTACAGAAACCCTAATAAATGCTTCAATAATGCTACAAAGGAAAGAAAATAAAAGAAAAGAAAATAAAAGTAAATAAAAGGAAAGTGTATGAAAGGAAAGCATTTTCCGGTTATCGTTCAACTTTCTCCGACCGATGAACAAACGCATTCTGTCCTTTCCACACACACACGGAACTATACTTTTTTGAATAAGATTTTCTTTCTTCTCTCTCCAACCGGAAGTAAATAATAAAGAATAACGAATAAATAATAATGTGTGAGG
>CADCOZ010000289.1 GCA_902803125.1 uncultured Ruminococcus sp. | reverse complement strand
TTCACAGCCGCAAGTGATTTTATCTCGGTTCATAATAAAGAAAATACCGGCTTCAATCAGTACACGTTCCATGGGAATCCGCTTTGTCAGATCGGTAATGCTTGTTATCTCCATTACCTTTGAATCACCAACAGTGCGCCGTATCATTTCCGTTCCGGCATAACCGATGGAATCTGCCAGAATGCTGTCTATGTAAAGCTTCTTAAAATCAGGATTTCTGTAAAGAGGAAAGGTGACCAACTCATCATATTTATCAGAGAGCTTTTTTGCTGTAAGGTCAAATAAATCACAGATGGCCTCTCCCAGGCGGGAAATCACTTCTTTTTTACCGGACATCGTGAAATGCTTATTGGCAAGAGAGAAGAAGAGGTTTCCGATCACATTCCCTATGTCATATCCCATAGGCCCATAGAATGCAAATTCCGGGTCAAGCACCTTGATACTGTTTTCATTCGCAAAAATGGAGCCTGAGTGCAAATCACCGTGGAGCAGAGCCTGCGCATTGTTCATAAAACCGTTTCTTAAAACGGCGACCTGGGTTTGTAGATTAGTGTTTTGATAAAGTCTTTCCTCCGCAAATGACTCGTTGCCTGGCGTGACGATATTCCTATTCCTCTCAAAAAAGGGTACTGCCATATACGGCTCGGAAAGAACAAGGTCTTCTGTTATGAAGCACAGCTCGGGATTGATGAAGAATTTCACATTTTGCTTCTTCTCGTAAGCATCCATAACAAGGTCAGTGGTGGGCAGGAGAGTAGCTGCCAGAAATTCGGAAATATTCTCCGCCAGATGGGGATAAATGTGGTTTTCCATCAGCTCATGGCGAAGGTTTTTGAAAGCAGAGATATCCTCCATGGAAGTCGCAGCCATTATCTCGTCGTAGAAATAGACTTCTGGCACAAAGCCAGGAGCGAGTTCTCCCTCGAGCTGGAGCATACGGGCTTCAATTCTGTTGCGATACAGATCGAGTGGGCGCCCGGAACTGCGCAGAAGCTTATCGGCCTGTTTGATAATAACCGAGTGGCCGTCAACTCTGGATACCACTTTATAGACGTAATTAATGTTGCCGTCCCCGATCTCTGTGCACACAGTCTCCTCATCAAGGGAAAAATGGTGCAGGACATCAACGGCGTATCGCTTCACATCTTCTGTGTTCATCAGGAAAAACTGGTCAAAGTCTTTCATGTTTCGCTCTCCGTAGATTATGAAACAACGATGATAGACCGATTTTTTTGATACATGATAAGAATACTCCAAAAACGGTCAAAAGTCAACAAACAAAAACAACTATTCAGTCATTAATTTGTGTGGCAGTTCCGTTTTTTATCAAAGATTTCCTACGGAAGTATAGTTAAGAAAAGAATGTTGATTTTATAACAGAAGAGAATGTTGACTTTTATTTGGGTTTAATATATAATCCAACCAACAAAAATCAACATGATCAAAAAATGCTGATTCATGAAGAGAGGGCAAAAATGTTAAAGATTGAAAGGCAGAATCTGATCAGCCAGAAACTTTTGTCCCAAGGATTTGTGCTTGTTCCTGAGTTGAGTGAGATGCTCAGATGCAGTGAAGAAACTATCAGGCGCGATCTGAAAGAGATGGAACATGACGGCAAACTGGTCAGGACGCATGGGGGAGCATACCAGGCGGAAAAATACGATAAATCCTACCCTGTAGAGCTACGAAAGATACAAAATCGCCGTACAAAAGAGAAAATTGCGGAACAGGCAATATCCTACATTAAGGATAACGACATGATCATGCTGGACTCTAGCACGACGTGCCTTGCGCTTGCTGAGGCAATCATTGCTCATTCGATGAGCATTACTCTTATTACAAATTCCTTAGCGATATGTTCTCTTTGCCATGAACAAAACTCCGATATAAATCTTGTCTGTGTCGGCGGTGCCTTCAGAAGAAGGACGTCAGCTTTTGCCGATCCTAACACGGTCGAAGCACTGAAAAGGTATCATGCCGATAAGGCGTTTATCAGCTGTCCAAAGCTCACACTTGAGTTTGGCATGTCGGATAATCACATTAGCGAGGCTAATGTAAGAAAGCAGATGATTATACAGTCAGAAAAGCGGTTTCTGCTGGTTGACCATGAGAAATTTGACGGCAGCGCGAATATCCCTTTTGACGGGCTTGAGAAGATGGATTATCTGTTTACCAATCAGCGTCTTTCTTTTGAGTGGGAAAAATACGCTGAAGAACACAATATAACTATAAAATATGTAGATTATTAATAAAAAGGTTCAGGAGGATAAAAACCTTCCTGAGCCTTATCTTTTCGCTGGTTATCAAAATGGTTCAGGAAGAATATAGTCTCCTGAACCTTTATATATGTTTTAGGGCATAAGCTCTTCATACATGATATCTGCCGGATCAAAAACAGACAGAGTTGTCACAGCCTGAAGCGCTTTTTTAAAATATGGGAAGTGTGTGCATCCCAGTGCCACGGCCTGACAGCCGGCTACCTCATAGATTCTGCAAAGGTCGGCGAGCCGGAATCTGCTGACGAGTTCGGAAGGCTCAAGTTTCGTCTCAACAGCCTCCACAAGTTTGAGGAATCCTGTTCCGCAAACATAGCAGTTGGGATTGACTGACGTAAATATGGTTTCGATCCATTCCGTGGTGTGGTTATTTGCCGCTATCACTCCAACATTTTCGTAGACTGCGGCGAGTCTTGCATAGGCATTCCTGGTCGTAATGATTTTGATGTTGTGCTTTGCAGCAATCGTGTCATAATCCACAGTTGCTCCCAGGGAATTGCAATAGACAAAGAAAGCATCAACGCCCTGATCGAGTAATGGCAGAAAGCGTTCTTCTGTTTCTTTTATTTTTGCATCGTGATCAGACATCTGGAAAGTATAGGTCTCTCTGGGGCAGCTTCCCATAGGCAGGAATACAGTTTCTATTTCTGCATTTTTTCTGTGCAGGTAGTCAACTCCCATTTGTGTATCAACGGGTGTTCCAGCAACAACGGCAATTTTCATAACATCCTCCAGGCGTTTTTCTGCTGTGAAATGAGTCATTCAAAAACCGAAAATAGTCAAGCTGTATTATAACAACAGTTTCGCTTAAAACCAAGCATAAAATTAACAAAAGAATAGAATTTGTCAAAAACTAACAAAAATAGGCAGTCCTTTTGTACACAAATGCACAAAAAACGGACCAGGATGTTCGAACAAAAAAGAAAAAATGGACTGAATAATTTTAAAAACATATAAAAATACTATGAAATTAACATGAAATATTATAAAACAGAAAAATGGGCGACATTATTAAAACGTCAGAAACGGGCAAAAAACGTCAAAAAAACTCTTTACAAAGACGGATCCATTTGCTATACTGTCAACAAGGCACAAATGTGCACAAATTAATTCATTTTTAGGAGGAACATTATGAAAAAACTTTTTGCAATTATTCTCGTTCTCGTGATGGTCACTGCTCTTTGCAGCAGCGCATTCGCAGAAACAATCAAAATCGGCTACGTTGGCGACCTGACTGGCTCAACGTCCATCTGGGGCCAGGCCGGTCTGAACGGATGTCTGATGGCAGTTGAAGATGTCAATGCAGCAGGCGGCGTTCTCGATGGCATTATGCTCGAGATGGATCCGCAGGATGGTAAAGGCGATGCTGCTGACTCCGTCAACGGCTTCAAGAAGGCGATTGCTGATGGCTGCGTAGCTTCTATCGGTACCAATTTCTCTTCCTGCAATATCCCGATGGCAGCTGTTGCCGACGACCTCAAGGTTGTTGCTCTCGCAACTGCTGCTTCCAATGACCTTGTCACTGTAGATGAGAATGGCAAGCTCCATCCCTACTCCTTCCGTATGTGCTTCATTGACTCCTACCAGGGCACAATCGCCGGCCAGTACGGTGTTATGGACATGGGCTACAAGACTGCCGGCCTGTTTGTTGTATCCGATAACGCATATTCCACCGGTATTGCTAAGTATCTTGAGGAAGCCTTTACCGCAGCAGGCGGCGAAGTTATTGTAACCGTCAACACCACCTCCATGGATGAAGATTTCCGCACTCAGCTTGCAAAAGTTAAGAAGGCCAATCCCGATGTTCTCTACATTCTCTTCTCTGACTATGCAAAGATTGCTCAGTGCGCAATTCAGGCAAAAGAGCTTGAGCTCACCTGCGATCTGTTCGGTACCGACGGTTGGGACTCCAGAGAGCTCCTCACCCTTGACAACGATGCACTTGTCGGTGCAAAGTATGTCTCACGTCCCGGCTACAACACCGATATCGCTAAGGAATTCGGTAAGAGATATGCTGAGAAGTACAACGTCCCCGAGTCCGAACTCGAGACCGAGTCTCTCTACGGCTATGACTGTGTCATGTGGCTCGTCGATGCTATGACCCGTGCCAACTCCACTGATCCTACTGCCATCCGTGACGCTCTCGAAGCAACCGATACTTTCAGCGGTGTTATGGGCAGCATGATCATGAATGCAGAGACCCACAACCCGAACTACGAAATCGCAGTGTTCACAGTTGGTTCTGACGCCGCAACCTTCGAGGGCATCGTCGGCCTCCGTTAATTGAAGAATCCTATATCGTTTCCTTTACGAGAGGGAGGGATATTCCCTCCCTCTCGCTTTATAATTCCAATCCAATCTGATTGAAAACGAGGTTGAATATCTAATGTTACTGCAACAGATTGTTACGGGAATATCTGTCGGCGGTATTTATGCTCTGCTGGCTACAGGTTATTCTCTTATTTATTCCTTGCTGGATTTCTCAAACTGGGCTCACGGTGAGGTCGCCATGATAGGTGCATATGTTGCCTTCATTTTTTCCTCCCTTTTAAACCAGAATATAGTCCTTGCAATCATACTCGGTGTCGCTGCCGGTGCAGGTATCAGCCTTTTCAACGAAAGGTTTGCGTACCGCCGCATCAGGCATAACGGCTCTCCAAATATGTTCCTCATGATCGCTGCAATGGGTCTTTCTACAACCTATCAACAGGCGGCAAACCTTATCTTCTCCGGTCGCTATCGTAAGATTAGCGTAAATCTGCCGGTTTCCTCTGTTAAGATCGGTCCTGCCTATCTGGGCGTTCTTGATATCATTTCTCTGGTTGCAACTGCAATCATCCTGGCAATCCTCATATATATCATTAACAAGACCAAATTCGGCCTG
>CADCOZ010000288.1 GCA_902803125.1 uncultured Ruminococcus sp. | reverse complement strand
ATAAGCGCAGATATCCCAAACAGGGCTGGCGGCGGCACTGGTCATGGCAGGATCCTTGGCATATCTCTTGCCAAAGTCTTCATAGTCGGCCACACGGGTCCACTTGGTATTATCATCTTCGTCCATCTGAAGGATAGCCAGCTTTGCGGCACCGGCCCAATCCTCCGGCAGTTCTTCTTCTGCATCAACGCCGCCAAAGAACAGGCTGCCTTCATATTCGCAAGCCGCTCTCATGCTGGTGCCGTTGAAGGAAGAGAATACCTTGGTAACATTGTCTTCCGCATCAATGCAGAAAATATCGTTGCTCAGGCCTTCTTCGGTATCGGTTGTGAAGGAATCACCGGCACCAACGGTATAAGAACCGAAGTAAACATTATCGCCGTGGGTGATAGCCATACGGAAGGAAGTGCCCGCATCAGCAGTGTAGATAACATCAATTTCATTGGTCAGGCAGTTAACACGCAGAATCTGTCCGCCTTCGGTGGTGGTCGGACGCGGAATCTCGCCGTTCATCATAACATCTGCCAATTTCCATGCCTGATCTTCAGAAATGCCGGCAGCTTCCAGAGCTGCGGTCAGGCTTTCTACAACAGAACCTACAATGTTCTTGTTGGTGCCGATGTAAACATAGTCACCTCTTGCGGCAATACACCACGCATAACTGGTTTCTCTGTCGCCTTCCGGAACAAGACCGTCTGCATCACGGGGATCTGAACCAGGATTCGAAATCTTGGTGAGTGTCTGGTCGGTCAGGATGGTAGCAGAAGCCGGCAGAATAGCCATACCAGCAGCCATTGATGCGGCCATGGCCACTGCCAATACTTTGCTTAACTTTTTCATTGAAAAACTCCTCCTTGCTTATTGTTGATGGAATATGCTTCGGCTTGCGGATTTGTGAACGGTTTAACAGTAACTCTATAAATTCCCCACATACCCTGCAAGCGTTTGTATAAATTGTACCATAATGCTTTTTAATTGTCAACAGCAATATTAACCATTAATTTTGTTCGACTTTCGAAATGAATTTGTGCAAACCTTCCGAAAATAGTGTGCGAAGAGGTGCATTGTCCGTTTTTTTACCGTTTTATGAAGGAAAAAACCGCTTTTCTTGAGGTGAAACAGGCAGAGGAAAAGGGATTTCGGCGGCGTTTCTGTGCTATTTTCTATTTACATTTGCGGGCGGTTATGTTACAATGGGAATGTTCAAAAAAAGGACAAGGAAAAAAAATAAAGAAAAGAGGCTGCTTATGTGCGGATTATGCGGATTTACCGGAGCGGTGCAGGATCGTGATCTGGTGCTTGAAAATATGACCGATGTCATTACCCATCGGGGACCCGACAGTGTCGGCTATTATAAGGATGACAGTATCTCTATGGGCTTTCGCCGTCTGAGTATTATTGACTTGGAACAGGGTCATCAGCCTATTTATAATGAAGACAAAAGTCTGGTGCTGATGTTCAACGGCGAGATTTATAACTATCGGGAACTGCGGGAAGAGCTGATACAGTGCGGTCACCGGTTCTATACCAAAACGGATTCGGAAGTGCTGATTCATGCCTTTGAAGAATGGGGCGAAAAAATGCTTGACCGCCTGCGGGGTATGTTCGGCTTTGCGGTTTATAATACAAAGGACGGCTCGGTGTTTATTGCCCGTGATTTCTTCGGCATCAAGCCCATGCACTATACCGTGGTGGACGGCGAATTGATTTATGCTTCCGAAATCAAAAGCATTTTGGAGCATCCGAAATACCACAAGAAATTCAACTATCGTGCCTTGGATAACTATTTGTCGTTCCAGTATGTTGTGCCGCCGGAAACATTTTTTGAGGGTATTTACTGCCTTTTGCCGGGACATTATCTGTGGTTCCGTGACGGTAAGGTCAAAACCACCCGCTATTTTGAGGCTACCTTTGAGCCGGACAAGAACCTGACCATTGAAGAAGCCGTGGATAAGATTGAAGCGGCGTTTGAAAACTCGGTCAGTGCTCATAAAATCAGTGATGTTGAGGTGGGTTGTTTCCTGTCCAGCGGCGTAGATTCCAGCTATGTTTCTACCTATTTTGCCGACCAAAAGACCTTTACCGTAGGATTCGACTTTGGCGAACGCTATAATGAAATCAGCTGGGCAGAGGGCTTGTCCAAGGAAATCGGCGTGGAACACCACACGCACCTGATTGGTTCGGAAGAATTTTGGGCGGCGGTGCCAAAGGTACAGTATCATATGGATCAGCCCTTGGCTGACCCTTCCTGTATTGCGTTATATTTTGTGTCTAAACTCGCCAGTCAGTATGTCAAGGTCGTGCTGTCGGGCGAAGGAGCCGACGAACTGTTCGGCGGCTATACGGTCTATAACGAACCCCACGTTTTCAAGACCTATCAAAAATTAGTGCCGCAAAAACTGCGGTATGCTCTGGCAAGAAGTGCGAAGAAATGGCCGCACATTAAAGGCCGCGGTTATATTCTGCGTGGTGCCAGAAAGACCGAGGATAAATTCATCGGCAACGCCTTTATGTATGATGACGAAGAGAAGCGGCAGATTCTGCGTGACCCGTCTATTGTCACCCGTCCGCAGGATTTGTGCCGGCAGTTTTACAAGCGTGTGAAGGGCTATGATGATGTTACCAAGATGCAGTATCTTGACATCAACCTGTGGATGGTAGGCGACATTCTTTTGAAGGCCGACCGCATGAGCATGGCCAATTCCCTTGAACTGCGTGTGCCGTTCTTAGACAGAAAGGTTTGGTCAGTCGCCCGCACGATTCCCACCAAGTTCCGTATTGCCCACGGCACCACGAAATACGCCATGCGGCAGGCGGCTCTGCGGCATCTGCCCAAAGCAACCGCCCAAAAGCCGAAGTTAGGGTTCCCCGTGCCGACCCGTGTCTGGCTCAAAGACGAGAAATACTATCAGATAGTTAAAGATATGTTTACCTCCGACACCGCCAAGCAGTTCTTTAACACTGACCTGATTGTCAGCTATTTGGACGACCATTTCAACGGCAAAGAGGACAACAGCCGCAAAGTCTGGACAATCTACGTCTTTCTTCTCTGGTACTCCATCTATTTCGGCTCTGACGACAAAGTCAACCGTCCTTCTATCCCTTCCGAAACTTGAATGTTGGAGGATTTCACACTCCAAACCTCCCCGCAGGGACTTTGCTCCTGCACTTCCCGAAGGGACTAACTTTGTGTTGACGGTCATGGGAGTTTTTGCAGGGCAAGAGAATATACAGAAGCAAAGAAGTATATAAAAATATCCGCCGTTTTTTTTCCGGCGGATATTTTTTTTGAGAGGAAATCTGTGTCCTATTTGTTACATTTATATTTATCGTCTATCATGTCGGCTAACTCAACCTGAAATACCTTGGATAAGGCATAAATTTCAATATCTGTTACCGTTCTGGATTTATCTTCAATACGGGAAATAGACCCTCTGCACACATAAACGCCCATCAGTTCCAACTGCTCGGATAGTTTTTGCTGGCTCATATTTCGGAGCATACGATATTTCCTTACACTATCGCCTACTAAATTCATTTCGTTTCCCTCAATAATTCTTGACATAGTGTAACATCTCCATAAAAATGCCTTGACAGAGTACAACTTTTGTGTTAACATTACAAAAAGTGATAGTTGTTCTATCATAGGACAACACCCAAAAATATTTTTAGGAGGTATTATCATGAAAGGCAAATTGTTGAAGAAAATGTGTGCTGTGTCGCTGTCAGCGGTCATGCTGTTCGGTGCGGGTGCCGTTGGTGCGGTGCCGTTTGTCAGCACGGGCTTGTCGGTCAGTGCGGCTACTATAGCGGACGGTAAATT
>CADCOZ010000287.1 GCA_902803125.1 uncultured Ruminococcus sp. | reverse complement strand
TTCACAGCCTGTTTCCATTCATGCACCGGAAAAAACAAGCAATAAGACACAAATCATTGTAGCGATTGCCATTTTGTTGGTGGCGGCTATTATCGGCGGTATCTTATCGTGGAAGTTTATCTTTGAGAAGAAAAGCATTAAAGAGTATCTTGAAAGTGACAGCGGTCAGCGGGAAATAGCTTCTATTAAGGCCAAGTTTCTGGCACAAGACCCGAGCGCCCTTGACCTGATCGTCAAAGTGGAAAACGACAACACGCTGGTGTACGAATACAAATACAATATGACCAGCATCAACGCTAAAGATAAGAAAGTGTTGGATGCCGTTATGGAGCAGATGAAGCCATCACTTCAGGCAGAAATCAAAAACATCTTGAACAAACATAAGCTGGAACCGTTTACTGTTATCTTCCGCTACACCAATAAAAAGGGCAATAAGATGGCAGAATATCAAATTGACGTATAGTCGCCGCAGGTCAGCGGCTCAACAGGAGGACTTCGGTCTTCCTGTTTTTGATTTTTGCGGTCAATTCACTTGAATAACCCCGGCAGATATGGTAAGATAGAAGCAATACGACACAAACAAGCGGTTTAGCTTGTGATGAATGAGGTGACAATATGACAGAGGCAACAGCCTTTTCGCCGCTTTGGGGGGAATGGCACATCAGGGAACTGGTGGGACACGGTTCTTTTGGGGCGGTTTATCGGGCAGAAAAAACAGAATACGGCAACACCTATGTGTCGGCCATCAAGCACCTGCCGATACCGCCGGCCAACATGACCAAAGCCTCGTTAGCGGCAGAAGGACTTCCGACAGATGACGACAGTCTGCGGCAGTACTGCGACCGTATGCGGGACGATATTATCCGTGAAATCAATTTTTGCTATACCCTGCGCGGCAACACCCATATCGTTTCCTATGAAGACCACTGCATTATTCCGAAAAAAGATGGGATCGGCTACGATATCTTTATCCGCATGGAATACCTGACCTCTCTGCCGCAGTACATGACAGAGCATCCGCTGACCGAAAAAGATGTCATACAGTTGGGCATTTCCCTATGTGAAGCCTTGGAACTGCTCAATCAGCGGCACATGATCCATCGGGACATTAAACCCGCCAACATTTTTGTCAATGATTTGGGCGTTTATAAATTAGGGGATTTTGGTGAATCAAAGGTACTGTCGAACCATTCCGCCGGCATGACGATACGGGGAACCTATGCGTATATGTCGCCGGAAATCTCTTTGGGCGGTCAGGCCGATATCACTGCGGATATTTATTCCTTGGGACTGGTGCTGTACCGTCTGCTGAACGGTGGCCGTGCGCCGTTTCTGCCGACCAATACGCCCTCTGTGGACACCTCTGCCATTGAAGCCGCCAACATCAGACGACTGCGTGGGGAACCCCTGCCGCCGCCGTCTTTCTGCGGAAATGCGGCTCTCTCGGCCATTGTGCTGAAAGCCTGTGCCTATCATCCGCAGGAACGCTGGTCTTCCCCGCAGGAGATGAAACGTGTCCTTGAGGGTTTGCTTTCCACGGCCAATTCGGAACCTTCTGCCTATACCGTCAGGCCGCCTTACAGCACCACGGGACAGCCGTCTGTTAACCCTGCACCGTCTGTTATGCCTGCACCGTCTGTTATGCCTGCACCGTCTATGCCTTCTGTACCTTCCGTGCCGATGCAGACACCGCCGCCAAAGAATAAACTGCCCCTGATTATCGGCGTGGCGGCCGGTCTTGTAGTGGCCGCAGGCGTTATTCTGACCGTTGTACTGCTTTCAAACGGACAGCAGAACCGTCAGCCGGAGGTTTCGCAGTCGGTTTCCAACCTGTCGCCGTCAAGCACTGTAACGTCCGAACCGAGTACCGTTGTTTCTCAGCCCAGCACGGTGGTATCCGAACCGAGTACCGTTATTTCTCAGCCCAGCACGGTTACATCGGAACCGTCCCAAACCAGTGCCGAAGGAATGTCTGTGCGGGAATTTTTTACCACGCCTACCGGACAGATGATTCAATCCACCTACGTCACTCAAACCCAACAGCAGATTGACGAGACCCTTGGCGGTTTCCTGACCTTCCGTATGTATACCGAGGGCGAGGATACGATGGTGTATGAATACCAGTACAAAAACATTGACAGCATGACGGAATCGCAGAAGGCCTCTATTACGGCTGAGATGAACAATAGCCGAGCCACGGCACAGCAGGAAATCCGTGCTTTTATGTCGGAATACAATATCCGTCCCTACCAGTTAGTGTACCGCTACAAGGGCAGTTCCGGCACGACCCTTATTGAATTCACCATTACTGTATAGAAAAGAATAAATAATAATGTTAATGTTGATTTAGGTCAAGTCAGCGAATTTAGGGAGGGGGAGAAGGAATGAATAATGAATAGTGAATAACGAATAAATAATAA
>CADCOZ010000286.1 GCA_902803125.1 uncultured Ruminococcus sp. | reverse complement strand
CGAAGCATGGACTTTTCGTAGTCGATTTTTTTAGCCATGAGGATACTCCTTTCTATCTGTCACCGTGGCGGATAATGTACCGTCTGACAGGGTAACGGTGATGGTGTCGCCAACAGCGGTTTCGTGAACGGAATGGATAAGCTGTTGATTTTTTTGGGCGATGGCATAGCCCCGTGCCAGTACCTTTAAGGGACTGAGGGCTTCCAGTTTGGCATGTAAAGCGGTGAAGTGCTGTTTTTCTGTCGCTAAGCGATGGGTATAGGCGGCACTTAACCGGCGGGACAGCATATCCAGCCGCATTTTGGGGTACTGTATCATCTCCTGCGGGGAACGCAGTACCCGTGCGTTCTGCAAACGGTTCAAGCGTTCTTTTTCCCGTGACAGCCGTTTGTGCATGGTTTCGGTCAGACGCTGCCGTTCATACAGCACCTGTGCAATCATGCTGTCCATTTCCGGCGAAACCAGTTCCGCACCGGCCGAGGGAGTAGAAGCCCGTACATCAGCAACAAAGTCACAAATGGTAAAGTCTGTTTCATGACCGACCGCAGAGATAATCGGGATATGGCAGTCATAAATGGCACGGGCTAAGGCTTCGTCATTGAAAGCCCATAGTTCTTCCATGGAACCGCCGCCTCTTCCGATAATAATAACATCCGCTTCATCGCCGGCCTCAAAAGCCCGTACAGCGGCGGTCAGTTCGGCGGCGGCATAGGTACCCTGTACGGTGACAGGGTACAGGAGGATTTCACCCAGCGGATAACGCCGCTTGAGAATGCGGCAGATATCCTGCACGGCGGCACCTGTCGGAGAGGTGATAACGCCGATACGACGGGGATAGGGAGGAAGCGGCTTTTTATGGTCAGTATCGAACAAGCCTTCCTTTTGCAGACGGCTTTTCAGCTGTTCAAAGGCCAAACTCAAGGCACCGATACCGTCCGGCTGCATTTCTTCAATAACGACCTGATAACTGCCGGTCACATCATAGAGAGTCACACGTCCCCGCACCAATACCTTCATGCCGTCCTGCGGCCGAAAGGACAGCTTTGCCGCATTTCCCGCAAACATCACCGCTTTTACGGCACAGCGTTCATCTTTCAGGGTCAGGTAAATATGACCCGAACGGTAATGATCCGTCAGATTGGAGATTTCGCCCCGTATCCAGAGGTTTTTCAGGCGGCTGTCCGATTCCAGCAGGGTTTTGGTGTACAGGTTCAAACCTGAGATGGTAATAACCGATATAGTTGACATGGCAGTTCCTTTCTTATTCTGTGAAGCGTATTTGTCCGTCCGATGTGTCGTTTATTTCCAAGCCCAAATGCAGACAAGCCGCACGGGTAATACAGCGTCCCCTTGGGGTACGGTTCAGGAAGCCGATTTGCATCAGATACGGTTCGATGACATCTTCAATGGTAACGGCTTCTTCTCCGATAGCGGCGGCTAAGGTTTCCAGACCGACAGGGCCGCCCCGATAGAATTTCACTAACGCCGTCAGCATACGGCGGTCATTGGCATCCAGTCCCAGTTCATCGACCTCTAAGCGTTCCAAAGCGGTCTGTGCCGTTGACAGGGTGATCACACCGTCAGAGAGTACCTGCGCAAAATCCCGCACCCGCTTCAGCATACGGTTGGCTATACGGGGCGTTCCCCGTGAACGGGAGGCAATCTCCAAAGCACCGTCCGGTTCAATGGCAATATGCAGGATATTGGCACTGCGGCGAATAATGCGGGCTAATTCCTCCGGTGTGTACAGTTCCAGACGAAGCGATACGCCGAAACGATCCCGCAGAGGGGCGGTCAGCTGTCCGGCACGGGTGGTGGCACCGACTAAAGTAAAATGTGGGAGCGGCAGATGATAAGAGGCCGCCATCTGTCCTTTGCCGGTCACGATGTCAATGGCGAAATCTTCCATCGCCGGATAGAGAATTTCCTCTACGGCACGGGAAATACGGTGAATTTCGTCAATAAACAGCACATCACCTTCGTTCAGATTGGTGAGAATCGCCGCTAAATCACCGGGCTTTTCAATAGCGGGGCCGGAGGTGATACGCAGGTTCACGTTCATTTCGTTGGCGATAATGCCGGACAGGGTGGTTTTGCCGAGGCCGGGCGGTCCGTAGAGCAGGACATGATCCAAACATTCATGCCGCTGTTTGGCGGCTTCGATAAAGACGGCTAAGTTTTGCTTTGCTTTTTCCTGTCCGATGTAGTCCTGCAAAGAGCGGGGACGCAGGGGATTATCGCTGTCATTTTCTCCCATGATTTCTGTGGGAGAAACGATTCGGCTTTCAAAATCAAATTCTTCCATAGCGGTTCCTTTCTTCGGGTGATGTGTTCATCATGACTGCTGGCCGATGGCCTTAAGGGTCTGTGCAATAATGGCTTCAACAGGCTGTGAGGGGTCGATACCGTTCATGAACGGCAGTACTTCATCGGGGGTATAGCCGAGGACGGCTAAGGCGGCGATGGCCTGCGATACATTTCCTGTAGCGGCCGGCAGAACGGCGGCGGTGCTGTCCGGCATTTCGGCGGTTTCTGCGATGCCGAGCTTCTTGATTTTATCCTTCAGTTCCAAAATAATACGCTGTGCCAGCTTGTTGCCGACACCGCTGGCCTTGGTCAGGGTTTTGCTGTCGCCGAGCGATACCGAAAGAGCCACCTGTTCCGGTGTGAGTACCGACAGAATCGCCAAAGCGACTTTCGCACCGACACCGCTGATAGACATCAGCATGGTAAAGCAGTTTCTTTCCGCTGTGGTAGAGAAGCCGCAGAGTTCAACGGCATCTTCTCTGACCAGCATCTGGGTATAGAGCAGGGCAGTTTCTCCGACTCTCGGCAGGGAACGCAGGGTGTTCATCGTGGCCAGACACTTATAGCCCACACCGCCGCATTCAATTACGAAAAAAGTTGGTTCTGTGTGGATAATCTTTCCGTTCAGACTGTAAATCATAGAAGTTCTCCTTTGCTTGTCAGGCTTTTACGCCGTGAAATTCCTTGTGAATGTAAAACAGTTCCTCTCGGCCGACCAAAGCGGTGCCTTCAAAATCCATTCGCAGGACATAGGGCATGAAGTCGATGATCCGCATAAAGGCTTCATAGCCGAAAGATGGTTCAAAGTAGTGTATGATGGTGGACAAAGCGGTACCGTGGGTACCAACCAATACGGTTTTATCCGGATAAGCGGCTAAAATATCATGCAGTGCGGCAACATTTCGTTCCATCGTGGAAGCAAGACTTTCCCCGCCTTCTTCGTGAAACGTAAAATCCGCCCAGCGTTTTCGGAACATTTCATGGCTGTTGCTGGTGCCGCCGTTATTGTCCCGTTCCCGCAGACGGCTGTCGGTGGTGAATGTCAGGTGCTGACGGTCTATGATTGGCTGTATGGTGTCGATACTCCTGCGGTAGGGACTGGACACCGCCGCATCAAAATGCACCTCCCGCAGGACTTCAGCGGCCTTCCAGCGATCCTGTTCGCCTTCTTCGGACAAGGGAAAGGTGCTGTTTTCGCCGGTACGGTAATCGGGCTGTGCGTGACGCACAAAATACAAATGGGTCAAGACGGTGTACCTCCTTGTTGTTTTTGGTTCAGCAGTGTCCGCAGACGGGTGCCGGAACACTGTGCATGACAGATAGCGATGGCTAACGCATCGGCGGTGTCATCAGGTTTGGGAACCTTTTCTAATTTCAACAGCCGCCGTGTCATTTCCATCACCTGCGGTTTATGTGCCTGTCCGTAACCCGTCACGGCTGTTTTGACCTGCAAAGGCGTATATTCGCTGATCGGCAGATTGCTGTTCTGAGCCGCCAGCAGGATAACGCCTCTGGCCTGTGCCACGTCAATGGCTGTTTTCTGGTTATTCTGGAAATACAGCCGTTCAATAGACATCGCATCGGGATCTGTGCGGATAATGACCGACACAATACCGTTATAAATTTGTTGCAACCGTTGTGAAAATGGTGTTTCTGCCTGTGTAGTAATGGCTCCGTAGTCAACGGCGTAATAGCGGCCGCCGCTGAATTCAATGACCCCGTACCCGATAATCGCATAACCGGGGTCGATACCTAATATTCTCATGCTTGTTTCTCCGTCTATTCTAAAATCTTTTCCTATTCTACCATATTTTCCACTGTGGTTCAAGTACCTCTGAACAAATGTTCCACCGTTAATCTTGGAGGGTTTTGGGTCTTGCCTGTCGGCTCGGTTCGGGCGCTTTGGCCTGCGGCCAAGGTGTCCACTGGGCACCTGCGCTCCCTTTTTTCGCCAGAAAAGGGCTTCCCCCAAGTGGCTGTCCTTAGATAGGCAAAATAATTTTCCGTGATTTGTTCCAAAAAACCATTGAAGAAAACGGAAGAATTTTATATAATGGAAACAGAGAGGGGAGCGTACCCTTGATGTTTTTGAAACGGAAAGGAAGAATAAAAAATGCGTCTTTTTATAGCCATCAAATTCAGCCGAACAATAGAACAGCAGTTGGTGCAGGTACAGAATGATTTTCGCCGTCTGAACGTGACCGGTCATTATACCGATGTGAAGAATCTGCATCTGACTTTGGCGTTTATTGGGGAATATGACCGTCCGAAAACGGTGATGGATGCTCTAAAGTCGGTTGACTTTACACCGTTTGAGCTGACGCTGAAAGACGGTGTCGGTCATTTCGGGAATCTTTACTGGGTTGGTCTGGAGAAAAGCCCACAGCTGATGAGCCTGAGTGCGTCTGTCAGACAAGCGTTGGAAGAGTACCGCATTCCGTTTGACCGCAAGCCGTTCAATCCGCACATTACCCTGCTGCGGAAAGCGGTTTTTGCCCCTCAGCAGGAGCAGGCTCTCCAACAAATCGCCGTTGAACCCATCAAAATGACCGCATCAAAAATATCGCTGATGCACTCGCACTATGTCAACAGACAAACGGTCTATACGGAAATCGGCAGTGCTGCGGCCAAGCCGCACGAGGCAGGAGGAACAGAAGCATGAACTCTTTTTATGGTTGGGAAAAGGCCGACATGAAAGAGGCTCACGGCTGGACACCGAAGGATTATTATGTCATGCTGTCGGAAATATGGTGTGCCGAAACTTGTGCGCCGAGGTTAAGAGAACGGTGGTGTTCGGCCAACAAAACCTTGGGACAATGCTCTGTGACGGCCTTCTTAATGCAGGATATTTTTGGCGGGAAAGTGTACGGGATTCGCCGGACGGGCGGCGGGGTTCATTGTTTTAATGTGGTCGGGGACTGTGTCTTTGACCTGACCAGTGAGCAGTTCGGTGATGAAGTGCTGGATTATTCTGACTGTTTGGTACAGGATAGAGCAGTTCATTTTGCTAATAAAGAAAAATGGCAGCGATATCTCCTGCTGAAAAAGGCATTGGAAGAAGCGGTTGGACGGTATGACAAACCGCAGGACAAATAAACCGGAGCAGACAAAATGTGACCGGCTAAAAAGGCTGTCACAGTGCTGTAAAGCTAATAGCTTTACATATATTTATCGTATAACACTGGGAATACAACAGATGTAAAGATATTTTCTTTACACTTAAAAGTGACAAAGAATAGATATTTCTCGGCAAAAAACCTGTTGCGTATGGGTGAGAGAAGAGGCTTTCTCCGAAGGCAGAACTCCACCAATACCCAAGCAGGTTTTTACTTTGCTGCTTCCATTTCTTCGGAGAAATGCCAAAAACCGCTATTTTTTATCATGCCTTTCATTTTTTAGCAAGAATAATCAAATTTGTTTGTGAAATATTTTAATACATATGCCCCATTACATACCATTTTTATACAAAATTCATAAATATCTAAGGAATCCTTTAATTTTATTCTACAACTATGTCATTTTTTTTATTTTCGAAAGGATAGTTTTTAGGCTCGAAATGTTGTATAATATATAAGATAATAGGTTAGCTATATGCTTATTATACGATTTCTGAGTATTTAGCGAAAGGTGAGGTTGCTGAATATGAAAAATACAAAAACGGCAAGAAAGGGTTTGCTCTATAGAATAGCGGCATTTATGCTGGCGTGGGCTATCCTGCTGACATCCCTGCCGTATCGCCGTGCCAAAGCAGATGATACAAAATACGGCATTGGTATTGACAACCATGTGCTGACAGGACAGATGGGTTATCAGACCCAGTATCAGGTGACGTTCTATAAGCTGAAGGCAACACCTGTTACGCCGCAGGTGGAAGGGGATCCGGTTACCTATACCTATGAGTATAAGCCGGTGGAGTTAACAACAGAGTTTGAACTGATGGATTCTTCCAACAGCATTGTATATCTGAATAAAGACGGTATCCAGCTGGATCAGGGACGCAGTGTATCCTTTATCGACAGTGATAATGCCGACTTGAAGAATTATCTTATCAGTAATGAAATTGCCCGTATTGTGATTACCCCTGTTTGTACGGAAAATCATAACAGCACAGAAGTCAAAATTTATGAGCAGTATGAAACAACCGATGGCTTCAGCGGCAATAACAGTGAAATCGACACCAATAATGCCCCCACCGGTGACCCCGCTTTGGATGAAACGATTACCGCCGTCAGCAAAGTCTATAAACTGCAATACAAAGAATATGCCGACACGCACAACAAGTATCTTTACGAAAGTGATCAGTATGTACTCAAACAATTTGATTTGACACCGATGATTGATTTGGATGTTCATGTGCAGTGGCGTGACACCAACAGCGACAGACCCGAAGCTACTACGATTGGCTTTACACTTTCCCGTGCAGAGGGTAACGGTGTACCGGTTGGGGACTTTACACCATATACACTTCCGGAGGATCCGGAGCATCCGGGTGAGATTCCTCCGTTTGACCGTGTCATTGAAGCCACCGACAGCAACAACACCATCTATACCTACAGTGTCCCCGAACAGGCTCCGAATGGCAACACATATGTATATAAAGCAGAAGAAAGCCTTCCGTCGGGAACCGACTACAGCATCACAGTAATAGACAATACCCATTTTGTTAACTATAGCCTGCGGGATTTTACCGCCAAAATCCATTGGCAAGATACCGCCCGTTCGAATGATATTGCCAAGTCGATTACACCGGAATTTATCAAATCGCATTTTGATTTTCTTGATGAAACAGACCCGAACAATCCGGTGGATCTTTTCTCACTGACACCGAAACAGCTGAATGCCCTTTCCGCAGAAGATAAGGAGTACATTCAAAGAACCTACACAAAAGTTACTGACCCGAACACCGGTGATGTGATTCGTTATGAAATGCCGGACGAAAACATTCAGTATAAGCACATTCTGACACCGGCAGAATATGATGCTCTCTCCGAGGATAATAAAGCCTATGTAACAGCACATTATACGGCGGTGAAAGACAGCTCCGACACGGTTCTGCGTTATGAGGTAAACGTCAATTCCGAACATTACAGTGAATCGCTTGCTTCTGTCGGACAATTTGAACTGGCTGTGGAGAAGCTGTATGAGATTACCGCAGACGGCACCGCGAAAATCTATTCCATCAAGCCGAAAAACACGGATATTCCTGTTTCGGAAATCGGCACGCCGAGTGAAACCTATGTGCAGGAAGGCGTTGGCAACGACAAATATGTGATATCTGCCACAAACACAGGCGTTCGTTCCAACATTGTTGACAGAGCCTATGACGGCGGTGAAATGAACCTTTTGCTGACCGGTCAGACTACCTTTGAGGGCAATCTGGTTTGGGCAGACGTGGATAAGCAGGCAGAACGTGAGCAAATCGTTGCCGCCGGAAATGCGGGCGACTTCATGCTGTACCGTTATGTGGAAGGCAGCAGTGACATGGTGTCGCAGGTTGGCACATGGACCATCAAGGATATTAACGGCAAATATATCTATACCTATCTGGATGCCGAAAATCATGAGCAGACCGCTATCGACAGGTATGACAACACCGGTGCGGAATACTTCTATTTTGCCAAAGAGCGTTTGTCCGGTAATTTGTCGGGCTACGGTATCCAGTATTTTTACAGTGAGGATAAAGACCATTACCCCTTCGACGGAGACGGCTCTTATAACGGTTCGAAGGTATTCCCGAACGGAGCCCGCGTTAAAAACTCCCTGACCGGTTCGGTGGCGTATGGGGTAGATGCCAAGTGGATTGCCGCCGAATT
>CADCOZ010000285.1 GCA_902803125.1 uncultured Ruminococcus sp. | reverse complement strand
CTGACGGAACAAATTGGACTTCCGTGGAGGAGAAAGGATGCTTGTTTTGAGGGTAGAAATGTGGTATAATGAAGAAAAAGATATGGTTGTGGAGGAATGCATGATGAGTAAAAACGAAGCGTTTGCGAAACTGCGGGAAGAATGCTTGGGCTGTCAGAAATGCGGCCTGTGTGAAACACGCACCAATGTAGTGTTTGGCGTTGGAACAGATGATGCGGAAGTGATGTTCATCGGAGAAGGTCCCGGCGAAAACGAGGATTTGCAGGGCGAACCTTTTGTGGGACGAGGCGGTCAGCTGTTGGATAAAATGCTGGCGGCTATTGATCTTGATCGGCACAAGAATATCTATATTGCCAATATTGTGAAGTGCCGCCCGCCGAAAAACCGTGACCCCCTGCCGGAAGAGCAGGAACAATGCATTGACTGGCTGAGAAAACAGTTTGCGATTCTGCGTCCGAAAATTATTGTGTGTCTGGGACGTATTGCGGCGGCTAAAATCATCAAGCCGGACATTAAAATCATGAAAGAGCATGGACAGTTTTTTGAAAAAGGCGGCATTCTGATGATGCCGATTCTGCACCCCGCCGCTTTGCTGAGAAATCCCAACAATAAACCGGCGGCTTTTCAGGATTTTCTGACGCTTCAGCAGAAAATTAAAGAAATTTGTGACCATACTTATTGAGTGGGAGAGAAACATCTTTGTGCCGGCGGCCGCTCAAAAGGATTTGCCCTGATGGATGGCACGGAAATCCATTTTTAAGATTTTACGGCAAGCAGTATCACAAAACGCTCGTGAACGGTGATTATTTGCGGTGTCCTCATCGTAAACATATCAAATTCAGCTTTCGGGGGTGTCGGGGGGACTTTCACTTGAAAGTCCCCCTGACCAAAATGATTTGCTCCGACTGACGGAATGGTACTTTACTTTTGGAGAAAAAAGTTGTAGAATAGAGATATAAGGCAGTCCTGCCGGAAAAAAATCGAAAGGGAGATATCAAATATGAAAATTCTTGTTGAAACATCCGCCCGTCATGTTCACGTTACCGCTGAGGCTTTGGCAACATTGTTTGGTGAAGGCGCTTCCCTGACCAACAAAAAGGATCTTTCTCAGCCCGGTCAGTTCCTGTGCTATGAAAAAGTAACGGTTGTTGGCCCCAAAGGCGAACTGGCTTGTTCTATCCTCGGTCCGGAAAGACCCGAATGTCAGGTAGAACTGTCCTTTACAGATGCCCGTAAGCTCGGTATTGTGCCGCCGGTCAGAGAATCCGGTGATTTGGCAGGTACTCCCGGCTGTAAGATCGTTGGCCCCAAGGGCGAAGTGGAAATTGACCACGGCGTTATCGTAGCAAAAAGACATATCCATTTTGATCCCAAAACGGCAGAAGAGTATGGCTTGAAGGATAAGCAGGTTGTTAGTGTGGCTGTTGGCGGCGAAGGCAGAAAGCTCGTCTTTGGCGATGTGGTTATCAGAGTCAGCCCCAAGTTTGCCCCCGCTATGCATATTGATACCGACGAAGCGAATGCGGCTTGTATTGCCGGTAATGTTGACGGTGATATCCTCGCATAAGGTTTTTTGACCATACTGTCCAAACCGTTTGTCCCCTGTGGGCAAGCGGTTTTCTGCTTATAATGATTTGTATATCTTTTCAAAATAATACAATCTGTATATTGTTTCAAAGAAAGGATGGATTACCCGTGAAATTAGCCCCTATTGTGGTATCTCTGCTGGATACCGATTTGTATAAATTCAATATGGATCAGGTCATTTTTCATAAGCATACCGACCTTTGCGGCGAATACTATTTCAAATGCCGCAATGAAGGCGTGGTGTTTTCGGAGGAAATGGTGCAGGAAATCAACGAACAGATTGACCATCTGTGTACCCTCCGCTTTACCAAAGAAGAATTGAATTATCTGCGTTCTATTCGGTTCATTAAGAATGACTATGTGGAATTTCTGCGGCTGTGGCGGCCGATTCGGGAATATGTCACGGTGACACGCCATGAGGACGGCACACTGGATATCGTTGTCAAAGGACCGCTGTTTTCGGCGATGCAGTTTGAAATCTATCTGTTGGAAATCGTCAACGAAACCTATTTCCGCATGACATATGATTACGAAACCCTCAAGCGTTCGGCCAAAGAACGCTTGAACAAAAAGATTCAGGATTTCGCCAGCGGCCGATATACCTTCCCGTTTGCGGAATTTGGCTGCCGCAGAAGATTGTCCCGTGAATGGGAAGATACCGTGGTGCATCGGCTGACCACCGAAACAGACCGCTGTGTGGGTACGTCTAATGTTTATTTAGCGATGAAATATCACCTGACACCTATCGGTACCTATGCCCACGAGTTTGTACAGATGTATCAGGGCATTGATTCCATTCCGCTGGCGTATACCAACCATTATGCGATGCATGACTGGTACGACGAATATCAGGGTGATAACGGTACCGCATTAACCGATACGATCACCACCGATCTGTTTCTGCTGGATTTTAACCGCTCGATGGTCAATAACTATTCCGGTGTGCGGCATGACAGCGGCGATCCGTATGCATGGGGCGAAAAGATGATTGCCCACTATCAGCAGTATGGCGTTGACCCCAAAAGCAAACTCCTGCTGTTCAGCGACAGTTTGGATTTCGATAAGGCACAGCGGCTTTATGAGCATTTCAAAGACAGAACGAAAGTGTCTTTCGGCATTGGCACGTTCTGCACCAATGATACCGAGGTGCCTGCTCTGAACATTGTCATTAAATTGCAATACGTCAACGGCAGACCCGTGGCCAAGCTGTCCGATACTCCCGGCAAAGCCATGTGCCGTGACACAGAATATTTGGATTATCTCAAGCGGTCGGTGGCCTTCCGGTTACAGCGGGAAAGCCATCGCTGAGAAAAACTTGAAAAAGGAGAGAATGAGCATGAAAAACTTTTTAGTGGTTGTGGATATGCAGAAGGACTTTGTTGACGGCAGTCTGGGCAGTGCAGAGGCGGCCGCTATTGTACCGAATGTCGTACAAAAAATTCGTGATTTTGACGGTGGAATTTTTGTGACCTATGATACGCATTTTGACGACTATTTAAGCACGGCCGAAGGACAAAAGTTGCCGGTGCCGCATTGTATCAAAGGCACAGAGGGCTGGCAATTGGATAAACAAGTGGCACAGGCACTTGCCGAAAAAAACTATACACCGGTCGAAAAGCATACCTTTGGTTCGAAAGACCTGCCCGCTTTGATTGAAAAAGCCGCCGATGGCGAAGCGTTTGCCATAGAGCTGATAGGGCTTTGTACGGATATTTGTGTGGTATCCAATGCACTGCTTTTGAAAGCACACTTCCCGGAGGTGCCGCTGTCGGTGGAGGCCGCCTGCTGTGCAGGTGTAACGCCGGCTCTGCACGAAGCGGCACTGGCCACGATGAAAAGCTGTCAGATAACGGTGAAGTGAGTGAGGAGCATCCGAAGATGGATAATCGTTCTGCCTTTGCAGTGAATCAGTATGATGAAAATGTGCGGAAGGTCATTCCGTTCTATGATGAAATTTATGACCAGATTTTTCGTGTCATCGAAACCTATAGCGGACATCAGCCGCTTAAAATGCTCGATACCGGCTGTGGCACCGGCACCTTTGCCCTAAAAGCCCTGAAACGGCTGTCCGTGTCGGAGATAGTATTGTGTGACCCGTCCGAAAAAATGCTGACCGATGCCAAAAGGAAACTGCACCAAGAAGCGTGTCAGTTTTTGAATATCGGTTCGGAACAGCTTCCGTTTGAGGAATCATTCGATGTGGTCACGGCTATACAATCGCACCATTACTTTACCAGAGCCGCAAGAGAACAGGCGGTCAGCCGCTGTTTTCGGGCATTGAAAAGCGGCGGGCTGTTTATCTGTGTGGAGAATACGGCACCGCTGACGGACACCGGCAAAAACCTTCTGCTCAGGCGGCTGGAAGCCTTTGAACGGGAGGCCGGACGAACCGAAGAAGAAATTACGGCTCATTCGGCAAGATATGGGCGGGAGTTTTTTCCCATCACGATACCTGACCATCTTGAATTGCTCCGAAAGACCGGTTTCGGAACAGCGGAGCTGTTTTGGCATTCCTATATGCAGAGCGGCTTCTATGCTCTGAAGGATTAAGCAGGAGCGGAAACAGAACAGGAAAAGAAAAGGCGGGACTGCCCTTTGGAGGGTGTCCTGCCTTGTTGGTTTTATAGGGGCTTATCGATCTGCACGAAGATATGCCTAAACGAAGCATTTCTTTCTGGTGCGGGGTGCATCAGGGGGGTGTCAGCGGCCAGCTTCCCGTTCCCGTTGTTTGGCTTTGATCATATAGTATAGGCCGGCAATAACAAAGACGATTGCGAAGATAACCGGCACGATATAGCCGCCGACCCCGAAAATCAAATTGCCTTTACTGGGTTTGGGACGGCAGTCACCGGGATTGTCGGGGTCAATATGAACCACTGTGATGTCGCCCTGATGGGCTTTGCTGGGCAGTTGAAACTCGCCTCGCTGATAAAGGGTATCGCCATAGACATATTCCACAATGCCGTAATAGATATAGTAGGAATGGGACGAGCCGTAATCGGAATGAGAGTGGTGCTTTTCGGAGCGAACCTTAACAAGCTCAGCCTCTACGGTGACGGAACGCTGGATAAACTGTTCCTGTTGGACATAGTCGACAACAGATATGATAATGGGGATGGAAAAGGCAATCAGCACGGCACTGCCAATGGCAAAGAATAAGGCGGCGGCCTTAAAAGAAACCGGCTTGTTTTCCCGTTTTTGGCGGCTGTTCAGCGTATAGGAGGCCGGCAGGGAGTCGTCTGTTGAACTGCTTTGGATACCGTTGGCGATTTCGTACTGTCGGCGGCTGTACTCAAAACGGCTTTGACTGGCGGCCAACTGTGCCTCTGTTTTATAGTGACGCAAATGCGTTGGATTCCGCAGGAAAAGCACCAGACGAATAATCGCTATCAGCACAAAAAAGCCTGCAATCCCCCAGTACCACTGCATAAACAGGGTGCGGATATCCTCTGATGCAAAGGTAATGGTGCCGAGAAAGAAATACAGCACAAGACCGCCGAGACCAAAGAGGATGACGGTGACAATAAACGAGGTAATGCGCTGCTTCTTCTTTTTTTTCACGGCCGCTTCATCGGGAACATATTCTTCCGCTGTCAGAATATGGCCAATGCCGGAAGCGGGAGCCGAAGCCGATTCTGAAGCGGGAGCCGGTGCCGGAGCGGAAGAACTGTTAGAGGAACCGGTGTTCTGCTCATGAGGGATAGGCGGCAGAGGACTGCTGTAAGACGAAGAAGAACCGGTATTCTGTCCATAGGGGATAGGCGGCAGAGGACTGCTGT
>CADCOZ010000284.1 GCA_902803125.1 uncultured Ruminococcus sp. | reverse complement strand
TTGGCTCTTATTCAATTTGCCTGTTCCATTATTGTTTGGAGAAAAGTTATTACAGTTCACAGAAAATAATTTACGGATAAGCTCTAACTTCGTGTCGCCCGCAAGCCTTTGAAAAGCTTGCGAAAAACTTTTGACTTGATGGTGCGAAAAGTGTTTTTTTCTCGGCGGGTTCTTCATGCACAAAAGGAATCGCTGATGGATACGCCCACTCCGGCCAAACGTGCAGGACAAGTCCGCAGGAAAAGTCGGTTTTCACTTTCCACTTTTATAAAGCCGCAAAACGGCATTTTCGGAGGGAATTTTATGAGAATAGGAATTTTCGGCGGCAGTTTTGACCCCATTCATAACGGACATATAGCCCTGCTGAAAGCGTTTGACCAACAGTTAGCGTTTGATAAAATATTGGTCATTCCGGCGTTTGTATCGCCGTTCAAACAGCAAAACGGAGCGGCTCTTCCCCAACAGCGGCTGACAATGTGCCAATTGGCTTTTGCCGACTGTCCAACGGTAGAAGTCAGCGATATCGAACTGCGGCGGGAAGGCCCCAGCTATACCGCCGATACCCTTCAGACCTTGTCGGCTCTTTATCCCGACAGTGAATTGTTCCTGCTGACCGGTGCCGATGCGTTTCTGTCCCTACAGGATTGGAAAGACCCGTCCACAATTTTTCGTCTGGCAGCGATATGCACCATTCCCCGTGACGGTGCCGATATCACCGCCTTACAGCATCATGCGGATTTTCTGCATACCTTGGGGGCCAGAACCGTTATCGCTGATGTCCGTGTCATGAAGGTTTCATCAACAGAAGTGCGTACCCGTATCAGAGCCGGTCAGCCGTTGGACGGTTTGGTGCCGTCAGCCGTGGAGCAATACATTATACAAAACGGTTTGTATCCATCGTGACCAACAAAAAAGGATTTGAAAAAAATGTTGAAGCATAAAAAATTAACCGTCACATGGCTGTTGTTTGCCGTGTGTTTCTATGGCGTTTGGGCGATAAGTGAAATATGGCTCTCGCCACTGCTGAAACAAGCCGTGCCAAACGAGTACCTGTTTCTTCTGCTGTGGGACGGTCTGATAAAAAATATTCTCTGGACACTGCCGGCCTTTTTGCTCATACGGCATTTCAGTAAAGAATTGGTATTTTCCTGCAAAGAACTGTTTTCCCTGCGGAAAGAACATCTGAAATACCTGCTCATCGCTGTGTTTCTGACCATATTCGTGGTGGGCGGTGCGATTGTTCGCCGTCACGGTTTTTCGCTGAGTCCGGATTTTCACCCCTCACAGCTGATTATCGTTCTGTTTGTCGGCTTATCGGAGGAAATCGTGTTCCGCGGCTTTTTCCTGAACACTACACTCATCGGAACAAAAACACCTGTTCAGCAAGGCGTAGCGGTCGGTATCAACGCCCTGATGTTTTTGGCAATCCATTTTCCCATCTGGATCAGCGAAGGGATATTTCTGTCGAGCTTCACCAGTTTTGGCTTTGTCACCGTGCTGGCTCTGAGTGCTTTGTTCAGCTATTGCACCATCAAAACCCGCAGTCTATGGATAGCCGTTATCCTCCATTCGTTCTATGATGCGTTGGTCTTTCTGTTTGTCTGACATCTTGGATAACGTTAGGGAACCCAGCGAATTTTGGACGGGAAAAGAATACTGTTGATTTAGGTCAAGTCAGCGAATTTAGGGAGGGGAGAAAAAATGAATAATGAATAGTGAATAATGAATAATGAATAATGTTTTAGATATCTGACTGGGGCAGGCAAAAGTCAGCGAATTTAGGGAGGGGGTTTGGGGGAACCCCTTTTTTCGCCAGAAAAGGGGTTCCCCCAAGTGGCTGCCCCTGAGGTAGGGGGGCCAAAGGCACTGAACCGTGATTTTTTTGAAAAAATCGGTTCGAATGCTTGCAACCCATGCAGGAAGTTGGTATAATAAGCAGTATCGAATTGTATTTTGGAGCTGATAAGCATGGGAATCAAGTTATACGAGGATATTATAAGTCAAAGAATGAAAGCACCCCGTTTCAAGCATTCCAAGAATGTTGCCAAAGAAGCGGTGCGTCTTGCCAAAAAATACGGTGCTGATGCGGAAAAAGCAGAAGTAGCCGGTATTCTGCACGATGCCACCAAGGAAACCGCCGAAAATGAACAAATGCAGCTGATTGAAAAGGCCGGCATTGTGCTGACAGAAATGGAGCGGGAATCTCCTAAACTCTGGCACGCCATTTCGGGCAGTGCCTATGTGCAGGTCGAGTTGGGACTTGATGATCAGGAAATCATTGACGCTATCCGCTACCATACCACGGGTCGTGCCGGTATGACACTGCTGGATAAGGTCATCTTTATCGCCGATTTCATCTCGGCCGACAGAGATTATGAAGGCGTGGACAGAATGCGGAAGATTGCCGAAAAGAATCTTGACGAAGCAGTGCTGGAAGGCATGGCTTTCACCATCGCAGACCTCGCACAGCGGAAAATTACGATTGCTCCGGATACCTTTGCCGGCTATAACGAATTAGCGGCACTGCGGGCAAAGGTCAGAAAATCATAATA
The DNA here is from genome assembly GCA_902803125.1 of uncultured Ruminococcus sp. Classification (GTDB taxonomy): domain Bacteria; phylum Bacillota; class Clostridia; order Oscillospirales; family Acutalibacteraceae; genus UBA1213. Next base: position 707 of record CADCOZ010000284.1, on the reverse strand, counting down.
AGGAGGGATGTTTATGACATCTTTAGAAACGGCTCGCTGGGCGGCCAAAGCCCTTTGTGAAAAGAAAGGTATGCACCTCAAGCTAATTAAAATCAGCGATATTTCTTCCATAGCGGATTATTTTGTGATTGCGGCAGGTACCTCTACCACACACGTCAAATCACTGGCGGACAATGTGGAGTTCCGACTGGACAATGAGGGTATCAGCGTCAGCCACATTGAAGGCTACCGTTCCGATTCGTGGATTCTGCTCGATTATGTAGACGTTGTGGTTCACGTTTTTTCGGAAGAAGCCAGAGAGTATTATGACTTGGAACGCCTGTGGCAGGACGGCGAAGTACAGGATATTTCCGATATTGAAGAAATGCCGCTGGAGGACTTGTTCCCTGCACAAAAAATCGAACAGCCGTAAAAGAATTTGAAAAAGGAGAGAAAGATTTTGAAGTACGACCACAAAAGTATTGAAGCCAAATGGCAGCAGCGTTGGGAAGAAGCCGGTCTTTTCCACGCTGAAGAACACAGTGACAAGCCGAAGTTTTACGCCCTGATTGAGTTTCCCTATCCTTCCGGACAGGGTCTGCACGTGGGACACCCCCGTTCCTATACGGCACTGGATATTATCTCCAGAAAACGCAGACAGCAGGGTTATAACGTCCTCTACCCCATCGGCTGGGACGCTTTCGGTCTGCCGACAGAACACTATGCGA
>CADCOZ010000283.1 GCA_902803125.1 uncultured Ruminococcus sp. | reverse complement strand
CCCGGTGCCGGCAAGATCAACGTAATCAAGGTTGTTCGTGCTATCACAGGTCTTGGCCTGAAGGAAGCAAAGGCTCTCGTAGACGGTGCGCCGAAGGCTGTCAAGGAGCAGGTAAGCCAGGACGAGGCAGAATCTATCAAGAAGCAGCTTGAAGAGGCTGGTGCTGAGGTAGAAATTAAGTAATTCCGCCTGATAGAAAGCCATCATCCATGAAAGCAAACCGTCACAAATAACACCATGGGAGGTGCAAAAACATGGCAAAATGTGAAATTTGCGGTAAGGGAGTTACCTTTGGTATCAAGGTATCTCACTCACACAGACGCTCAAACAGAACATGGAAGCCAAACGTCGTTAAGGTCAAGGCGATTGTAAACGGCAGTCCGAAACGCGTTAATGTCTGCACCCGTTGCCTTCGTTCAGGTAAGGTTACCAGAGCCGTATAAATTAGCGGAAAGAGGATAGCGGATAGCGGACAGCACGCTAAAAACATATCATACAGACCCGTCACTCTTCGGAGCGGCGGGTCTTTTTTTGTTCCGTCAGAATGTTGGGACTTTGCCCCAAGCCCCTCCGAAATTTGCTGACGTTATGACCCATCACATTATTATTTATTATTTTCTTTTCCCTTTCTGAGCGAGAAAAACCGCCTGCTGACTTCCGAAGGAAGTAAACAGGCGGCGTTTTTTATCTTGCCGCAGGGAGAAATAGAGAATAACGAATAGTGAATAGTGTTTAGATTAAGGCGGGTTTATCAGGAACCGAAATGAAAGAATAAAGAATCATGTTGGGAGTCCAAAAGTCAGCGATTTTTGGAAGGGGGTTTGGGGGAAAACTTTTTTTCGCCAGAAAAAGGTTTACCCCAACGGGTTCCAAGGGCAGAGCCCTTGGTGGGAGGTTTGGAGGGTAAAGCCCTCCAACATTTGCAGTTTTTGAGACTCTGCATGGGAGCGGGAATGCGTCCGCCGCGGGCGATGAATTTGGCAGGGGATTTCGGATTGACATCCATAATCGGGCCGTTGCCGAGCAGACCGCCGAAATTGAGTTCCTCGCCGGCTTTTTTGCCGATGGCGGGAATTAAACGGACGGCGGTTGTCTTGCTGTTGACCATGCCGATGGCGGCTTCGTCTGCAATAATGCCGGAAATGATTTCGGCAGAGGTATCACCGGGAATGGCAATCATGTCCAGACCGACCGAACAAACCGCTGTCATGGCTTCGAGCTTGGTCAGGGACAGTGCTTTACTGCGGGCGGCTTCAATCATGCCGGCATCTTCTGTAACGGGAATGAAAGCACCCGACAGACCGCCTACATGAGAGGAAGCCATGACACCGCCTTTCTTGACCGCATCATTCAGCAAAGCCAAACAAGCGGTAGTGCCGTGCGCCCCGCATTGTTCCAGACCCATTTCTTCCAGAATATAGGCGACCGAATCACCAATGGCCGGTGTCGGTGCCAGCGAAAGATCCACAATGCCGAACGGAACACTCAGCCGTTTGGAAGCCTCTTTGGCGACCAACTGACCCGTGCGGGTGATTTTGAAAGCGGTTTTCTTGACGATATCCGCCACTTCGGTAATGTTGCAGTCGCCGGCTTTGGCTAAAGCGGCTCTGACGACACCGGGACCCGATACGCCTACATTGATAACGCTGTCCGGTTCGCCGGCACCGTGAAAGGCACCCGCCATAAACGGGTTGTCCTCCGGTGCATTACAGAAAACGACTAATTTGGCCGCACCGATACAATCTCTGTCGGCTGTCAGCTCTGCCGCCTGACGGATAACCCGTCCCATTTTGGCGACAGCGTCCATATTGATGCCGGCTTTGGTACTGCCGATATTCACGCTGGAACAGACCTTTTCGGTCACGGACAGGGCTTCGGGAATGCTTTCAATCAGGGCGTAGTCCCCCGGTGCAAAGCCCTTATGCACCAAAGCGGAATAACCGCCGACAAAGTTCACGCCAACCGTATCGGCGGCTTTGTCCAGTATTTTGGCAAACTTGACGGGACTCATCGCAGGGCAGGCCGCCGCCAGCATGGCAATCGGTGTGACGGCAATCCGCTTGTGAATAATCGGAATGCCGTATTCCTTGCTGATATCCTCGCCTGTCCGCACAAGGTTTTTGGCATAGCGGCAAATCTTGTCATAGACCTTGCCGCAGGCCTTTTCGATATCATCGTCAATACAATCCAGCAGGGATATGCCCATGGTAATGGTTCTCACGTCCAGATTTTCATGGTCAATCATATTGATGGTTTCCAGTATGTCATGTGAATTTATCATGCTTATTTCTACCGTCCTTTGTGACAGAATCGCAAAATATGAGATGTTTAGCAGTTATAGCGGTGCCTTAAATCTTGTGCATGGCGTTGAAGATGTCCTCGTGCATGACGTGGATTTTCACACCCATTTCTTCTCCTTTATCGGTCAGGGTATCGACCAAACGGGAGAAAGGCACCGAACAGTTTGTGATATCAACGAACATAATCATGGCGAACATTCCCTGAAGTACGGACTGTGTAACCTCCAGAATATTGACATCAACGGCGGCACATTCTGTGGCCACCTTTGCCAAAATACCAACGGTATCTTTTCCTAATACGGTAATGACTGCATTCATGCGGATAAACCTCCTTGGTTTCAAACTATTATAATGATTGTTACTATCTTATTATCCTATTTTTCGGTTACCTTGTCAATATCCCGCCGCAAAATCACCTCATTTTTTCTTGTCAGCTTCCCGAATGTGTTGGAGGGCAAAATCAGCGAATTTCGGGAGGGAGTTTGGGGGAAGTCTCGCCTGTCGGCTCGGTCCGGTCGCTTTGGCCTTGCGGCCAAGGTCTCCACCGGAGACCCGCTCTCCTTTTTTCGCCAGAAAAGGGGTTCCCCCAAGTGGCTGACGGGAGAAAAAAGCTTTCCGCGGAGTGCTTTACAGCGGCGGTAAATTGTGCTATACTGACAGAAGCTGATGGAAAGGGAGTGGAAATATGGATACAATCATGAAAGGATATCAAAAAAGAGGGCGTTGGCTGGTTGGTGTGATTAGTTTGCTGTGCTGTATCACGCTGTTCGGCGGGCTGTCGGGTCGTCTGAGCCTGACCGTTAAGGCCGCCGAAAAAACAGAGGGAGATTATGTCTATGCCCTGTCCGATGACGGGAAAACGGCGGTGATTATGAAGTACACAGGCAAGGAAACCAACATTAAACTGCCGGAAAAACTGGGCGGAAAACCGGTGTCGGACATCGGTGCAGAAGCCTTTATGGAGAATGAAAACCTCTTGACCGTAACACTGCCTAAAGGCATCAAAACCATTGGCAAGAATGCTTTTAAGAGCTGTAATGCACTGACGGGTGTGACCCTGCCGGAAGGGCTGACCGATATTGAAGAATACGCATTCTGGTACTGCAAGAAGCTGACGGCGATTACCTTTCCCAAAAGTCTGCGGTACATCGGCAGTTATGCGTTCAATAACTGTGTGTCGCTGACCAAGGCGGATTTGCCCGACGGATTGGAAACGATTGGCGGCTGGGCGTTCATGTACTGCAAAAGTTTATCGGAAATTCGTCTGCCGGACAGCGTTCGGATAGTGGGCAGCGGTG
>CADCOZ010000282.1 GCA_902803125.1 uncultured Ruminococcus sp. | reverse complement strand
TTATACCGTCTGTGAGGTAGAGTTGGACGATCCGGTGGTTAACGCCAACGGCGAACTGATTTCGTACAGCGGTATCCGCAAACGCCTGTCAGACGGCGATCAAACGATTGTAAACGCCGTTGCTCGTGACGGCGATACAGCGGTACCTCATGCCTATGCCGTCACCTATCACTATGGCACACCGGCTTCACAGACACACGGCACCGATGTGATTGACAACGTGCGGACGGATACCATCACCAACACACGCACGGACGGTATCGCCCTGACGCTTTTCGATATGCATACCCTTGAACCGCTGGCACAGGGACAATTCACGCTGACACAGGGTGACACGATTCTGGGGCGTTATACATCAGATGCACAGGGCCGCATCACCGTTTTTTACGATTTCGAGAGAAATACAGACTATACCCTCACCGAAACCGAGCCGCCGGCCGGTTATATCGGTTTGCCCAATGCGGCGGTGTTTTCTATCGGTTCTGACGATACGGTCACTATCAGCGGCAACGAACCGCAGTGGCAAAAGGTCAGAACAGCCGATCCGGCCACCGACCACCTGATGGCGTATATTGATGTATATAACAAGCCGTATACCCTGACGGTGTTAAAGGTGGACAGTGTAACAGCGGAGCTGAAAGCATCGAATGCACGTTTAACGGGTGCTAAAAAGACACGGTTTCCTTGGCCGACAGGAATCGGCTATATATACACAAACAACTGCGGGAGGTACTGCTTATAGTACCTCCCGTTTATACTGCCCGAAAAGACGTTTTTTTATTGGCCTGCTCAAGATTTTTTGCATTTCATCGGACAGTTTCTTGGGGAAAAGTACCCGTCTTGCCAATATTTCGGCGGATAGGGAAAGAACTCTCTTGAAAAAAAGCGGATATCCTGTTATACTGACAATATCCTAATAATATCGGAGGGATTCTATGCAGACTACACAAACTACACAAACAACTGCCGAAAGCATTTACGGAAACGAACGGCCGGCTTTGGAACAGGCCTGTGCCGCTTTATCAGAACATATTGCCGCCATACGAGCCGAAATGACCGCCGAATTGGGCATGGATCCGGTTGAACATTATCTGACCCGCATCAAAAGCGAGGACAGTATGCGGGAAAAATGCCGCCGCAAGGGACTGCCCGTTACGACCCATTCCGCACTGCATATTATCAAAGATGCCATTGGGGTAAGGGTGGTTTGTGCCTTTGTGGATGATGTTTTTGAAATCTGCCGCCGCCTGAAAGCATCGGGACAATACGAATTTGTCGAAGAAAAGGACTATATCCGCCATGCCAAACCCAACGGATACCGCAGTTATCATCTCATCATTCGTTTTCAGAACGGTTACTTTGCCGAAATACAGCTGAGAACCATTTCGATGGATACCTGGGCGGCTCTGGAACATCACTTGAAGTATAAGAAAGACGTTGGCGGCAAAACCGCCCTGATTGTGCAGGAGCTGAAACGCTGTGCCGATGAATTGGCTTCTACCGACTTGTCCATGCAGACGATACGGGATATGATTTTGGAACAGGATTAAACGCCTGCCACAATAACATTACTGGAGAAAAGAGGAAAGAAAATGAAAGTGTTATTAGCAGAAGATACGCCCGATCTCAATAAGGTATTATGTGCGGTGCTGACGCACGAGGGATATACAGTAGAAGCGGTTTTTGACGGGCTGGCCGCTTCGGAAAAATTGGAGAACGATGCGTATGACTGCATTGTTCTCGATATCATGATGCCTAAAAAAGACGGTATTCAGGTGCTGACTGAACTGCGGCAAAAAAATATCATTACCCCTGTTTTGATGCTGACCGCTAAAGCGGAAATAGAGGACAGAGTGACCGGTTTGGATGCCGGTGCCGATGATTACCTGACCAAACCATTTGCCATAAAGGAACTGCTGGCACGGGTTCGCGCCCTTACACGCCGCAAAACACAGTATCAGGCCGATGACCTGACCTATCGGGACCTTTCACTGAAGGCCGCCTCTTTTGAACTGGGGGCTGAAAATACCGTGCGGCTGTCTGTCAAGGAATTTGAACTGATGCATACCTTGCTCCTGCATACCGGCCGTACCCTCAGTACCGATTACCTGCTCCAGCACGTTTGGAACAATGACCCCGATGCCAAAGCAGAAACCGTTTGGCTCTATATTTCTTATCTCAAACGCAAGCTGAAGGCTATCGCTTCTTCAGCCGCTATTGTCGGCACGGCGGACTCCGGTTACTGCTTGTCATAAATGGCCGCATGATTCCAAAAAGAAAGGATAATCCTCTGTGATACAACAGATTGCTACTATGGCACTTATTCCGCTGGTCATTACCGTGCTGTTCAGCCTGACAGAACGCTTTATGACACAAAAGGGTCTAACGCCTTCGGTTCCCTATCAAATATTGATGGGTCTGCTTTGGGGGGGAGCCGCTGTCATCTGCACGGAACTGGGTTTGTCCTGGTACGGCAACACGATTGATGTCAGTGCGGCGGTACTCATCTGTTCGGTGTTCGTTTCGGGAAGGCGGTCAACGCTTATCGCTGCCTTGATCAGCGTTCCCGTCAGTGTATGGCTATTGTTCCACCATCAAATGCCGGAGTTGGCCGTCCCTTATGCCATCTATCTGATAGGAGCCGGTGTGGGAGCAATACTTCTGCAAAAAATGATCAGTTTTCGGAGAAAGCCTGCTATGCTGACCGTTTTTATGTTCTGCACCACGCTGGTAGGTACCTATCTGCTGACCATCTTCTTCTTCAATTGGAAGAATTTACTGATGGCTTATTATATCGTGCAGGATGCGGCATCGTTCCTGTTTTCTGCCAACATCCTTGTGACTATTTTAGCTCTGCCGTTGGCCGCCCTGCTTCGGAATGACCCCTACCGCTACCGAAAAAACAGAGAACACAGCCTGCGGTTTGTGATTGAACGCTATCTGAATCTCTGCATTGTGGCGGCTTATCTTGTCACGGGGCTTTTGACCTATCTGATGCTGGACAACACCGTCATGACCAGCACGGAAAATACGCTGAATGTCAGTGTCCATGATCTGATTGATGAGATTGAAAAGTCCAAATACAAGGCAATAATGAACCTGCTGTTTCAGCTGTGCGATTTGGGGGACTCGGATTATGCCGCCCTGATGCTGCTTCCTGCCGATAAGTTCCCCGACATCAACCATAACCGGCAGACGGATGCAGAAGATATAGCCGCCGTATTGCAGGAATACTGCAAACACTATACGCTTCAGGAAATCCAACTCCTTTCTGCGGATGGCACCGTCCTGTACAGCAATCAGCCGGATACTATCGGGCAAAAATTTGACACAGAGGAGATGCACATAAGTATAGAAACCTCTTTGGCAGAAGGCCAAACCTCAGCAAAATCCTCTTGGAGTCTGGAGAGTGTTTCAGATGTCTTTCAAGGGGTAGCCTTTCTGCAAATTGTCTATGGTCAGCCTTTGCTGGACGGCTATGTGGAAAATTATATCTATGATTCTTCCCGTATGTTTCTGTTTGGCATGACAGGCTCCATTCAGATTCTCTCTGCAGAACCTGACCCCAACAACAAACATTATATACTCAATCAGGCTTGGTCTGATACAGATTTGCCAGACGGCCTTGACCATGCACTGTTTGAACATCCGCAGGAAACCCTTTTTGAAACCACCATCGGTGAGATATCGATGATGGCCATCTGGCAACCGCATGACGGATTTTACTATCTGGCGTGTATCAGTCAGGAAGAAGCCATGGAAAGCCGCAATATTGCCATTGTGCTGATGCAGCTGATGGCGATTGCCATTTTTGCCCTGATCATTATTTGTTTGGACATGGTTATCTATTTGCACATCACGAGAAACCTGAACAAAATCAATCACCGTTTGGGCGAAATCTGCAAAGGCAATTTAGAGGTCACTTTTGATGTTTACAACAACCGTGACTTTGCAACGCTGTCGGAGGACATCACCCTGACGGTCAACACCCTAAAGCAATATATTGCCGCCGAAGCCGCCCGTATCGACAAGGATCTGGCACTGGCACATGATATTCAGGCTTCGGCTCTGCCCCATGTATTCCCGCCCTTTCCGGACAAAACCTCTTTCGATATCTTCGCCTCCATGACGCCGGCTAAAGAGGTAGGCGGAGACTTTTATGACTTCTACTTCACCGCCGATAACCGTTTGGCTTTTGTCGTGGCAGACGTATCCGGCAAAGGCATTCCGGCCGCTCTGTTTATGATGACCGCCAAAACCATGCTGAAAAACCTTGCACTGGAAGGCATACCGATTGAAGAAATTTTCCGCATCGCCAACCAGCGGCTCTATGAATCCAACTCGGCGGAAATGTTTGTAACGGCTTGGATGGGTATCCTCGATTTGTCCACCGGCCGCCTGCAATATGTCAACGCCAGTCATAATCCCCCGCTGCTGTGCCGCAGCGGTCAATGGGAGTATCTGCGGGAACGCTCCGGCTTTGTGCTGGCAGGAATGCCCAATATGAAGTATAAACCCAAGGAACTGATGCTGAACCCGCAGGATCAGCTGCTGCTCTATACAGACGGTGTGGTGGAAGCCGCCGACAAACAGCTGAATCTCTACGGCGAGAAGCGTTTGCTGGAGCTGCTCACACAAAACAGCACCCAAAACGCCCGCCGTCTTTGCACGAAAATCAAAGCGGATGTTGACCGATATTCACAAGGTTGTGAACAAGCCGATGACATCACCCTGCTTTCTCTGCAGTATTTTGGCGAATCCGGTTCGGCCAAAAGGAGTGATCCGTTATGAATCAGCAGGCCATCAAAAAACTCAGACACAAGTTTTCTTTAGCGGCCTTTTTATCTTTTATGGGTATCATGCTGTTAATGGGCAGTATCATTTACCTGTTCAATCTGTATATTTCCAACAAGCAGATACGAGCCACGCTCAATTACATTACCGCCAATGACGGCGATATTTCCGAAGCCAACCATGCCCGGCGGGATGTGGACGAATATTCCCAGCCGAACGATTTTGAACAGTTTTGGGAAGAAATATTCGGTTCCGGTCTGGACAGTTCTCCGGAACTGCGGTTCCGCACCCGTTATTTTTCGGTCAAAGTATCGGTGCAGGAGGACAACGAAATCATATGGAAAAACACGGGCAGTATTGCCGCCGTTTCGGCAGAAGAAGCGGAACAGTACGCTTTTTTGGCCATCATTTCCGGTTCGGAATACGGCAATATTGATAACTATACCTATCAGGTCACCAATACGGATGACAGCTTGTTAGTCGTGTTTGTGGACTGTACCCAGCAGCACGCTGTCAGCCGCCGCCTGTTTAGTATTATTTTAGGGTTTATTGCTGTTGGCGGGCTTGGTATGGCACTTTTGGTCATGGTGCTGTCCAAATATATGATTCGTCCCGAAATCCGAAATGCCCAGCGGCAAAAGCAGTTCATCACCAACGCCGGTCACGAGCTGAAAACGCCCTTGGCGGTTATCCGAGCCAACACCGAATTGGACATTATGCTCAACGGTGAAAACGATTGGAATCGGTCAACCTTGCGGCAGACCGAACAAATGACCAAGCTGATACAGGATTTAGTCACGATAGCACGAGCCGAAGAACACCAAGACTCCGAAAAGTTGGTTGAAACAGATGTTTCGGCCGCTGTACGTTCAGCCGCCGAAGAGCTTTCTCCGCTGGCTCAGCAAGCCGAAAAGACGCTGACCACCGATATTGCCGACAACGTCACCATGACGGCGCCGGAAGGACAGATGCGGCAGTTAGCCACCCTTTTGTTGGACAACGCCATCAAGTACTGTGACGAAAAAGGCCATATCCGCATAGAGCTGACCCGCAAAGGCAAGGTCATACGCTTAGTCGTTTCCAACGATTACCAATCGGGTGCAGGTGTAGACTATCATCGGTTTTTCGAACGTTTTTATCGTGCGGACGAATCCCACAGCACCGAGAAGAGTGGTTACGGCATAGGCCTTTCGATTGCCGAATCCATTGTTACCACCTGCAAAGGCACCATCAACGTCACCTGGCACAACGGCGTGATCTCCTTCACCTGCAAATTCCACCCCTAAAGTGTTGGAGGGCTTTGCCCTCCAAACCTCCCACCAGGGGCTTTGC
>CADCOZ010000281.1 GCA_902803125.1 uncultured Ruminococcus sp. | reverse complement strand
CAGCGGTTCCTTAGTGGTTTGTGTCGCTTGTTTCTTCCCGCAAGGTTTCTTCAATGGCGGCTTCAATGATGTCGTTGTTGTCGTTGGCAGACGGGTCGGCATAGGCAATCGTAATGTCCTGCTCATCGGTGTCGTCAGAGCTTATTTTTTGGCCGTTTTCGTCAATGTCATCAATGTCAATCATTTCTGCACGGATACCGGTCTTAGGAATGCCGTAACGCAGAACATAGGCATAACGGGCTTTGGCTTTTTTTAACCGGAGCTTCGCCGCACGAATTGTTTCGGTCAGAATGGCCGTGGTTTCATCGTCCTGCGGTGCTTGTGTACCCTCCAAAGAGGTCAGATACTGCTGGCCAAGAGCCATATAAGCATTTTCCAGCGTTTCCTGTTCGCTGGCAATAATAACACGCAATCGGTTCAGATAGGCCGCCTGCCGGGTCTTCTCCAGCAGGAAATCAACAGATTGTGTGATGGTTTCTCCGATTTTATGGAACAATTTCATGACAATAACCTCCCTTTTTGCTATAGGGTTATTATACTACACTTTTCTTTAGATGAACAGCCCTTTTTCGCATTTTTCGACAGGAAACTATTGCCCTTTGAAAAATGTTTGCGTTTCACCGTATTCGCCGGCGATGATCAGGTAATCACTGCGGTTCTTGATGATGCGGAAGGCCATTTGTGAGTGAATGGTGCCTTCATAATAATAGGTCGAGGTGTCTAAACAAGAGGCGGTGGTACCCCAATAGGAACCATCGTTCAGCGATAGAGCTTCGCCGTTTTCGCCGGTGATAAATGCGGTGATGTCGCAAAGAGTGCCGCCTTGGCCAACCGGAAAACCGTCCAGACAGATTTCGTATTCGGCTATCGCATATTCTTCGTTTTGACTCGGTTCCACGAAATAACCGTTGCCTTGTTCTGTCAGGCGGCGTACCTCTTCGGTGACAGCCGCTCCTCTGCGGACAGCGGTTAGGCGGAACGGGACTTCTATGTAGCTGTCATTTTCTGTGCAGAATTTAGCGGCTTGTCCCCAAGTGCCAACGGACAGCGGTTCATCAACAGAAGCCGCCGCCGCTGACGGTGTTTCGGCGTTTTGTACGGTATAGGAAATACCGTTGGCGGGAGGAACGATATGCGGCGGTTCACTGCTTTCTTCTTCGGATACAGCCAAAGAAACCGGCGGCTGTGATGAAGCGGCCGAGGTATCTTCTGCGGACTTGGCACAAGCACAGGAGAACAGCACAAGGGACAATATGACCAAGAGGGTCAAGGCAGGAAGAACGGACGGAACGCAAAGAATCCTTTTTTTCATGGAGGCATTCCTTTCCGCTTAGTACAATACTAAAGTATCGCCCTTGACCATACAGCTGCACTCATAACTTTCGTACTGCTCCAGATGGGCATCGTAGAGATAGTAGTAAGTAAATTCCCGCTGGCTTTCTTCGCTGAAGAGTGTCTTTTTGGTCACACAGTAACGGCTTTCAATGCAGGTGACCAATTCACCAAGACTATTGTCAAAACTGATGGCGGCTTCACTGTTGACCAGTCCCCGCACGGTGGTTCTCTCCGGCCCCATCGTTACGGCAAAGGCTTTGAAGGGCTTTTCTTCTACCAGATAGAAGGTGTCCTTTTTGGGAGCGGCCAGAGTGATTTCTTCCGATAAGGTTTTAGCGGTCATATCATAGCTGCAAATCTTTTCGGTGCCGGAGCGAAACTCCTTGGCACGGAAATATACCTTAGCGTTGTCCATGCCCATATAGCGGACAAGAGCCTTAATATCGGCGCAGGCAATACATTTTCTGACAATCGTTTCTCGGCCTTCTTCAATATTGCTTTCCACATCGGCGGTTTTGCACAGCCAGATATTGTCCCGAATATCGGCACTGACCCAACGCTGTTCACGGTAGTAATGTTCCTTGATGCTTTCTTCGGCATACGGATCCAGTACCAGCAGATACGATTCATTATGCATGGTAAGCAGTTTGATATTATCGCAGCCGGCCTTGGTAATCATAGCGGCATTGACCAAATACTTGCGGTTGGTCTTGATGTGATAGAGATAGCAAAGACAATCGCAGTCCTTGATTTCCTTATACTTGCGGAAAACCTCGGCGTTGGCTTCGTCCGGTCCCATATAGACCAGCAGATACTCGCTGTCCAGTGCCATACATTCCTTAAAAGCACCGGTGCAGACAACCTTGCGGCGGTTCAGTTCACCGCCGGTTTTCTTGTCGATTTCAATCAGCCAGAAGCTGTTGGAACCGTTTTCCAACACCATGATGATGGTTTTTTCAAAGGCATAGATATGTTCTATATAGGTCGGATCATCCAGCGTGTAGTTCATCACCAGACGTTCCTTGCGGGTCTTGCGGTTATACTCCAGCAAATAGAGATCACTGCGGCCGTCCTCGTTCTTCTCTTCAAAATAGTATATGTATGATGCATCTACATCAATAATCTCGATGTGTCTGTCAGAAAAAACGTTTCTGATATCAATGACAGTCATTGGCATATCCTTCTTTCTTTTTATGATAACCTTTCGTTAATTACCGTTCCCGCCGTTGGGGTCGCCGTTAGGATTATTGTACGGGGGAACAGGGGACTGCGGAGGATAGTATCCCTGCTGAGGATTATACTGCGGGACAGCATTCTGTTGCGGATAGCCCTGCTGCGGGTCATACTGCGGGACAGCGTTCTGCTGCGGATAACCCTGCTGTTGGCTATTGTCCGGTGTGAAATAAGCATTCGGCTGATTCGGCTGGTTCATGCCGAAAGCCTGATTATTGTTCATAGGCGGGTAATTCTGTGGTTGTTGGGCGTAGGGGTTCTGCTGGGGATTGAAGTTCATTTGAGGAGCATTCTGCATAAAGGGATTCTGTACCGGTGCAGGGGCTCCTCCCATGGTAACGGAGCCATCAGGGGCGATATTGCCCTGCGGGTTCACGATACTGTCATCGACTCTGGTCTGCTGGGGGTTTTTCGGACCTCCAAATAATTTTTCTTTAATACCCATAATAATCATCTCCGTGATTTAATTTTTACAGCCGATTGTAAAAGAATAAATCTGCTGTTCAAGGCTTTATTTTATCTGTACGATTAACCGCTTAACATCTGGCCGCAGGAGAAAGGCAATAGAGAATAGCGAATAGTGTGTTGATATAGGTCAAGTCAGCGAATTTTGAAAGGGGGTTTGGGGGAAAACTTTTTTTCGCCAGAAAAAGTTTTCCCCCAACGGGGGTGCAGGGGGAGCCCCCCTGCTGGGAGGTTTGGAGGGCAAAGCCCTCCAACATTCCGGTTACTGGGGAGGAACGGGTGGTTGGGTGCGGGCGGTGTATTCCTGCCGCAGAGATTCTGTTTGAGGACGGATATCACCGCTGAAAAGTGGGAGGTTTGTCTGCATTTGCAGGCCGCAGGGAACCGGCGGGGTGGCAATCGTATAGCGGCAGACGGTTTCTTGGGGAATTTGTGCCGGCGGGGTCGTTGGGTTTTGAGCCGTGGAAGCTGTTGGGGACTGCGTGGGTGAAACAGCGGGCGGTGTTGTTTGATGCTGTGGAGCGGCTGAAGTAGGCGGTGCAGACGGTGCGGGTTTTCCGGTCAGTTCTGCAAAGGGCTTCAGCAGTGGGTTGGCAGAAGCCGCAGGAGCCTGCGGAATCGTTTTGGAATGTTTGATCGGTTTTCCCTGCTGACGGGGTGCTTTCACGACTTCTTCTATCGGCTGTAACAGCGGATTCATGTTGGCGTTAGTAGGGGCCGCCGGTTGATTTTGTGCGGTGTCGGGTTCTCTTGAAGGCAGAGCGGGTTCCGCTTCACGGCGGCGTTTTTTGCTTTTTTTGGTGGGAGCGGGAGCCAGACCGATGGCGTTACTGCTTTCCTCCTGTTGGCGGGCGATATCCTCCAGTGAATAATGCCGGCCGGAGATTTGTTTGGCACCGAAGGGATTGTTGGCAGAAGCAGGCGGCGGTGTGGGGGGAGTCGGCTGTGCAGAGGCCGGCTGTACGGGAGCCGCCGGAGCAGAAGGCTGAACGGGTTCATCCGGACGGAGCCGATTACCGCAGCGGATACAGAATTTACAATAGTCAGGAACGTCTGTGCCACATTTGTTACAAATCATGATTGACCGTCCTTTCCTTAAAATGCGGTGCCGAAGCCTTTGACAGAACAGACTTATGGCTGTCGGCGTGACCGCAAAAATACCTATATCAAGTATATGTTATCCGTTACGGTTTGTCAATTTCAGAAGAAGAATATTTTAAAAATTTTTACGAAAAAACATTGTGTATTTATTTCTTTTCGTATATAATGGTTATGGTTCCGTATTTTTGATGGAAAACCAAATGCGGTACCCTTTTACTGTAGCACGGAAAAGGCGTTTTTTGTGTTGGATTTTGTAAAGAAGGGGCCGTATGACTTTCATTTTACTGAAACAAAAGGAGCAAAAAGAACCATGAATTTTTACGAATCTTCCTTGAAAGGGCTGAAGCAGATTCTTCATATGACCGGAGAAACAGCCTATGAAAATTACATTGATACTTGTTTGGCCGAATGGGAAACGACCCGAACCACCAAAAAATTAGATGCGGCCTTCAGAAAGGGCGGCTTCTTTGAGAATTTTTCTTTTCCGCTGTCGGATTTTGTCACCGAAGAAGAGCATTTTTGGGGGACACAGCTGTTTGGCGGCATGGTAGCGATGATACTGCAATTGGCACGGTTTCACAATGCGAACCGCACCGTTACGGTGGAATTTATGCGGAAGAACTTTGGTGTTCCGTCAGATGTCATCAGCGGCACCCGCTGCCAGAACTGCGGTGCAAAGGAAATCAACCAAGCGGATATTGACCGCTACATTACGCCCCGTGTCATTAGTCAGGCGATTGTGGACGGTTTGGCAAATGATACCCTGACCGAAAACATCAATGATATGCTGGCTCTGCGTTATAAGCCGCTGACGGCGGCTCGTGCAGAAGCGATGGCCAGAGCTTTGCATTCCAATGTGGCGGTGTCAGATGCCAGAACGCCTATGACGATTTGTAAACGATGCGGCAGTAAGGATATGGCCAAGTGCCGTTTCCTGCGTCATACCAAAGAACCGTCCTTTGTTGCTTTGTCACGCTGAGCGGCCGAAATCCTTTTCGACTTAACGTGCAAGGTTTCCGCTTTGGGATAAAAAGACTATTAAAAGGAGTGTTAAGAGAATGAAACGAATGATAATGGTATTGATGGTGTGTTTACTGACGGCTTGCTGTATGGCGGGCTGTGGAGGAAATCAAAAGAATGACAGTTCTTCGGCGGGTTCCGATACTTCGGCGGTTTCTGCCGATAGTGCCGCAGAGGACAGCCAAAAAGATGACAGTACCGCTAAAGACGACAGCAAGAATACCTCTGAAACTTCCAAGGACAAGACCTCTCAAGAGGGCAGTCAGACACAAGAAAGCAGTTCGAAAAACAGTCAGACAGAACAAAACAGCCAAACCGAAAAGAGTGATACCGAAACGTCTGTGGCCTCCAACGGTGGGGAAGAGGACAGCGACATGGTTATTACCATTGACGGTGATCAGTCCGGCATTACCATTGATGAGGACGGCAACATTACGATTGATCCCGATGTGTTGGTATCCGGGGATGACTCAGAGGAACCGCCGGAAAACAGTGAGAATGATGTGGACGATGACGGTTCGGAATTTTTGGATCTGTCCTATCAGATGACCTATCTTTCACCGGAGGGCTTTAGCGGAGCCGCTTCCCTGCCCAAGGCTTATTATATTACTTCGGCGGCAGAATTGAGCGACTTTATCGAGAACAACAGCAAAACCTATTCCCTCGCTGTTGACCATACAGACAACAGCTATATTGAGCCTATATCGTTTGTGACAAAAACCAAGGATATGGACAGCACCTATTTTGAAACCAGCGATGCCCTGATTGTTGTTACGGCCTATGCCAAGGGTGATGACTGTGATTTGGGTTCTGTTGTCGTGAAGGATAATGAAGCGACCGTAGAAATCTGGGCGCAGAAGCCGGCTTCGGCCAGCGATACGGGCTATGCCTGCATCATGGTCAATATTGAGAAGAATGCCCTTAAAGATAAGACAATTACGGCCTTTGTGAACGCAGAGGCTTTTGCCGAGGACGGCGAGGAAGCATAACAGACTGTTTCAGAGTCTGTTCCGTATCTTACAGCCTGTTTAAGATTCCTCCCAACATTCCGAAAAGGCACATTCCCGATGAAAAGGGAATGTGCCTTTTTTGGCGGTACAGGCACGTTTTGCCTGAGCGGGTCATATAATAGGATATATGGAAGGAAGGACTGAACAAGGAATAGGTTTGGTCTTTCCGTCATCAAAAGGAGGCAATATCATGTCAGAAAATGTTCTTTGTAACGGCTGTGAGGACTGTTATCCGAGCGACAAAATCAAAGAAGCAGTTTGTATCAATGCATCCAGAATCTATGATTCCTGTTCTGATAAGGACTGCCTGGAGGATCTGCCGGTGCTGTTGACAAAGCCGGGACAATGTATGATAGACAAAGCGGCTCATGTTCGTTTGAATGATGTGGAAGTGTGCAGTGTGTCGGTCGGCTTACAGCCCATTCCTTTTAATAAGGGTTTCTATGCCGTTGATATGACGTTCTATTTTGACGTATGTCTGGATGTCTTTATGGCTCCCAATGCCCTGCCGATGCCGGTGAAGGGATTGGCAGTCTTTTCCAAACGGGCGGTGCTGTTCGGCAGTGACGGCAGTGTGAAGATCTTCTCGTCCGACTGCGGTTCGGAACTGCCCGATCAGCAGAACCAGCCAACCCGCAATTGTCCGAAAGCAGTGGTGCAGGTGGCAGAACCGATACCGCTTTGTGCCAAGCTGACCGACCGGTGCAGCCGTGCAGGAATGCCGCCGTTCCGTATTCCGGAGGCCATTATGCGGCGTTACGGCGGTGAATTTGTCGGTCCCGAAGCAGATAAGCAGGTGCTGGTTTCTATCGGTCTGTTCAGCATTGTACAGCTGGAACGGAACGTCCAAATGCTGATTCCCGCTTATGATTTCTGTATTCCGCACAAGGAATGCGTGTCCAGCTCGGAAGACCCCTGTGAACTGTTCAGCAGTATTGAGTTCCCCACGAACGAGTTTTTCCCCGGTAATATGCCGCTCGACAAGAAAAAAGCACACACCTGTCTGGCCTGCGGAGATGTGTGAGTATGGGACAGGTACTTGGGGGAACCCCTTTTTGGGCGAAAAAAGGGGTTCCCCCAACTCCTTCCCGAAATTCGCTAACTTTTGGGTTCCGCAAGCACTAAGCACTATTCACGATTCTGTACAGCGTCCAACAGCAAAAAGCGGCAGGAAAATCCTGCCGCTTGATGTTTCGGTGGTATTATTCTTCAATATCCTTGCACTTTACACGGTTCATACGGCAGTAACGCTTGATGAAGTTATTGCCGTGGGAACAGTAAACAACCAGTGTACGGTTGGAACCGTTGAAGGCGTTTTCACCAATGCTGGTAACCGTATCGGGAAGAATCAATGTTCTTAACGTACCGCATTTGCTGAAGGAACCGTAGCCGATGCTTTGGAGATTTTTCGGAATGTTGACGGTTCGCAGAGAACCACAGCCGGTAAAGGCTCCGTCACCGATTTCGGTAACGGCTTCCGGAATGTTCACGGTAGTGAGAGCCTCACACCAGCTGAACACACTCTTGCGGATATCCTTGACGGAATCCGGCAGAACCGCTTTGACCAGTGAACGACAGCCGCTGAAAACATTTTCGGGCAACTCTTCCACGCCGTTCGGCACAACCACTTCGGTCAGTGATTCGCAGTTCAGGAAGGCGTGTTTGCCAAAACTGGTGATGGTGGACGGAATCTGGAAGTCCCTCAGCTTCTCACAGCCGCTGAAGGTACTCTGGCGAATGCGTTTAATGGTAGAGGGAATCGTAATCTTTTGCAGACTGGTACAGCCGGCAAAAGCACTGCGGCCGATATCCTGCAAGCCTTCGGGCAGGGTGACGGTCATCAGGCGGGAGCAGTTTTCAAAGGCACTCTCGCCAATTTTCAGCATGGTCGAGGGCAGTTCAATGGATTCAAGGGTCTTATTGCCGGAGAAAGCGGCATCTTCAAGCACCTGATAGCCTTCGGGAATACTCAGGCGGGTACTGCGGACAGCAGCGGCTTCTGCGGCGGTAAAGACCTTAAGATTATTCGGCTCTTCAGCAGCCGGTTTCGGCTTTTCTTCGGGAGCGGCGGCCGGTTCTTCTTTGACGGGAGCGGCCGGTGCAGGAACGGGTTCTTCCTTTTTGGGAGCCGATACTTCCGGTGCAGGAGTCGAAGGTGTTTCTGCTTTGGGCGGCTCGGCTTTTGGAGCCTGCGGAGCGGGAGTCGTTTTTTCCTCCGGCTGGGCCGATACGGTGGGCTGAGCCGGGGCTGTGGGCTGGGTCGGAGCAGGCTGAGGCGGCACTGTATTGGGGGTCGGCATCGGCTGTCCGGGCATCTGCTGCATCCAAGGATTATAGCCCCAAGGCATCTGTGCGGCATCACCGTTTTGCGGCGGCATCTGCTGCATCCAAGGGTTATAGCCCCAAGGCATCTGCGGCATTTCACCGTTTTGCGGCATCTCGCCGTTTTGCGGCGGCATCTGCTGCATCCAAGGATTATAGCCCCAAGGCATCTGCGGCATCTCGCCGTTTTGCGGCGGCATCTGCTGCATCCAAGGATTATAACCCCAAGGCATTTGCGGCATTTCGCCGTTTGTCTGCATCTGCTGCATTTGCTGCATCCAGGGAGTCTGCACGGTAGCCATCTGGTTTTGCTGAGTGGCTTTGGCTTCTGTTTCTGCTTTGTCTTTAATTTGAATCGTATCTTCCGAAACCTTTTCTTCTGTTTCGGAAGCCGCTTTTTCTGTTTCGGGCTTTTTCTCTTCGTCTTCGGCTTCATCGGTAAAGTCAAAGACAGGACGTTCATGCTTCTCGCCGTTTTCATCGGTGAAGTCAAAGATGGGCCGCTGTGGCTTGTCTTCGGCTTTTTCGGCAGGCTTATCCTCAGCGGAGGCCGATTCTTTCTCCTTGTCCTTGTCGTCCTCTGCTTCATCAGTGAAGTCAAAGATGGGACGCTGTGGTTTATCCTCGGCGGATTTCGGTTCTTTGTCCTTGTCGTCCTCTGCTTCATCGGTGAAGTCAAAGATGGGCCGCTGT
>CADCOZ010000280.1 GCA_902803125.1 uncultured Ruminococcus sp. | reverse complement strand
CGATTACTGTGTGGCTAATGTTACCGAGAAGCCCGAAGTCGCTTCCAACGCTACCATTATCAGCAGTCAGTACAAGCAGCCGCTGTTGGAGTTCTCCGGTTCCTGTGCCGGCTGTGCCGAAACTTCTTATGCTCGTCTGGTTACCCAGCTGTTCGGTGACAGAATGTATATCTCCAACGCTACCGGCTGTTCCTCCATTTGGGGCGGTCCTGCGGCGACTTGTCCGTATACCGTCAATAAGGACGGTCATGGTCCTGCTTGGGCGAACTCCCTGTTTGAAGATAACGCTGAACACGGCTTTGGTATGTATCTTGGTCAGAAGGCCATCCGTGAAAGACTGATTGCCGAGCTGGAGCAGATTGCTGCCGGCGAAAAAGCACCTGAGAGCGTGAAGGCGGCTATCGCTGAATTCATGGCAACGAAGGACAACGGCGAGAAGAACACCGCTGCTGCTAATGCGGTAATCGCTGAATTGGAGAAACTCGACTGTGACTGTGCCGCCAGACTGGACGTTCTCGAAAACAGAGAATTCCTGGCCAAGAAGTCCATTTGGATCTTCGGCGGTGACGGCTGGGCTTATGATATCGGCTTCGGCGGTGTTGACCATGTTTTGGCTTCCGGTGAAGATGTCAATATTATGGTATTCGATACCGAAGTTTACTCCAACACCGGCGGACAGGCTTCCAAGGCTTCTCAGATTGGACAGGTTGCCCAGTTTGCCGCAGCCGGTAAAGCCATCGCCAAGAAGAGCCTTGCCGATATTGCTATTTCCTACGGTTATATTTATGTTGCTCAGATTGCCATGGGTGCTGACCAGAACCAGACCCTGAAGGCCATCAAGGAAGCAGAAGCCTATCCGGGACCGTCCCTGATTATCGGTTATGCTCCCTGCGAGATGCACTCCATCAAGGGCGGCATGAAGAACTGTCAGGCCGAGATGAAGAAGGCTGTTGACTGCGGTTACTGGAATATGTTCCGCTACAACCCGCTGCTGAAGGCCGAAGGCAAGAACCCCTTCATCCTCGACAGCAAAGCGCCGACCACCTCTTATCGTGACTTCATCCTTGGTGAAGCCCGCTACAGTGCGTTGACTCGTTCCTTCCCCGAAAGAGCCGAAGAACTCTTCAAGAAGGCTGAAGACCGCTCCGTTGACCGTTACGAAGAACTCAAACTCCGTGCCGACTCTTAATGTTGGAGGGCTTTGCTCTCCAAACCTCCCAGCAGGGACTCTGCCCCTGCACCCCGTAAGCCTTTGAAAAGTTTGCGAAAAACTTTTGTGTTGAAGATTACATGAGGTTTTCGCTAATGGGAGGTATTCGGTACACATCAGCATAAACATCACACCGGACAGTTGACCGTTCAGGCCAGCTATCCGGTGTGTTTTGCTGTTCAAAAAAACCACCTGCTGATGTCATCAAGACTCAGCGGGTGGTTTCGTGCATTCGGGACAGGAAATCAGCGAAATTTCTTCGATGGTATGGTGCAGTTTATCGGCCAAGGGCGTATCGGCGGCACGATAATACATTTCCTTGCCACTGCGGCGGGATACAATCAGACCTGCTTTTTTGAGCAGATGTAAATGATGCGATACCGCAGGACTGGACATTCCTGTAGCGGCGGCTACATTGATAACGCATTCTTCACAGTGACACAGCAGCCAAAAAATCCGCAGGCGGCTGGGGTCACCAAGCTGTTTCATCGCCTCTGCTACACTGCGAACCGTTTCGAGGTCGGGCATATGATGGAGCAGGTCTTGTTCATTGTCGTTGTGGTGATGCGGTAGAGGGTGTGTGGGGTGATGGACAGGTTCACACATGGCTTTCAGGCTCCCAGTTGATAATATCATCATCTTCCCGCATTTTCTTGATAACAAGAATGGTGAAAACAATATCCAGCACGGCGGCGGTCAAAGTCCAAAGAATGACGATGGCTTTTAAGAATTTCATCATGATGACATCTCCTCATTATTTATGCTTGTGTATGACTGTCGGGCGGTGTAACAGCAGGTGCCGCAGCATTCCGTGAAAAAGAACAGCCGCAGAAATTTTGGCGGTAGAGGGAATACTGAGCAGAAAGCTGGATAGAACGCTGATAGCCGCCTCGTTTTTTGAAGTCGGAGAAAAGGTAGGGAACACCGACAAGGGAACTGACTTCGGCTCCGATACGGTTCAAAACGGCACTGTCCTTTTGGGGACTGATAGACAAAGTGGTGGTGAAGTAATCGAAACCGCCTTCTTTGGCGGCGATGGCACTTTCAGTCAGACGGAGACGATAGCACCGGTGACAGCGTTCGCCCCGTTCGGGTTCCTTTTCAAGTCCCTTGGCCATTTCATAGAACCGTTGGGGTTCATAGTTCCCTTCTAAGAAGGCCACAGACGGACACATCTCACGAATCAGCCGCTGAAGTTCTTCCACACGGTGACGGTATTCCGCTTCCGGCGAGATATTCGGATTGTAGAAAAACACCGTGATATCAAAATACTGCGTGAGGTATTCCAACACATAACTGCTGCACGGCGCACAGCAGGCGTGGAGCAGGAGTCGGGGATGCCACTGCTGTTCCGTCAGGTGACGCAGGGTTTTATCTAATTCCAGCTGATAATTGATTTTAGGCATTTGTGGCATAGATGACAGTCCTTGTTGATAGAGTAGCAGACAAAAAAATTACCGTTCCACGGGGATACCCGCAAAATATCGGTACACCAAAAAGGTTTGGTTCGTCAAGAGTTCGAAAGACAACAATGAAAAGTTTTTCGCAAGCTTTTCAAAGGCTTGCGGAGTTGAGGGGCAGAACCCTTATGGGGTTTGGGGCAAAGCCCCAACAAAAGAAAGGATGTCGGAAGGGGTTTGGGCGATGAAGGAGGCCCCTTCTTGGAGGAGTTCTTGTGGGGAGCGGAAACCCCAGCTGACACCGCAGAAGGGCAGACCGGCATTTTTGGCGGTACGGGCATCGACGTTGCTGTCACCGATGTAGATGGTTGTGTCGGGGGTGGCGTTCAGGCGGTGCATGATGGCGTTGACACCCATGGGGGAGGGTTTGCGTTCAAATTCGTCACGCTTGCCTAAAATGACCGAAAAGATGTTTGGCGGGAGCAGGGTTTGTACCAGATGATTGGTGAAAGCGTCCGGCTTGTTGGAATTGACCGCACAGGTCATACCACGGGAACGGAGGGCTTTTAGCAGGGGAACAATGCCGTCATAGGGAACGGTGTTGTCCATGCAGTGGTCAGCATAATAATGTCTGAAGTCGGAAAGAATGGCTTCTTTTGCGGCGGGGGTATAGCGGCTGTTGGTGCCGGCCGCCCGATCCGTTAAGACAGAAATACCACTGCCGACCATCTGACGGTATTTTTCCGGTGGGTGCGTGGGAAAGCCGTTTTGCGTCAGGGCAAAGTTCATCGCATTGGCTAAATCCTGCAAAGAGTTGAGCAGGGTGCCGTCTAAATCGAAAATACACAGCTGAATCATAAGCAACTCCTTAATATACTGTTTCATATCTTACCGCAGGGGAGAAATAGTGAATAGTGAATAATGAATAATGAATAATGTTTGATGAGGTCAAGTCAGCGATTTTTGGAAGGGG
>CADCOZ010000279.1 GCA_902803125.1 uncultured Ruminococcus sp. | reverse complement strand
GGTGGACACCTTGGCCGCAAGGCCAAAGCGCCCTGACCGAGCCGACAGGCGAGACTCCCCCAATGGGGTCCAGGGGCAAAGCCCCTGGTGGGAGGTTTGGAGGGCAAAGCCCTCCAACAGAAGAGGAGTGAGAGGAATGTCCGATATTATGGAGTTTTCCCCGCTGTGGGGGGAATGGCACATCAAGGAGCTGATAGGCAAGGGTACCTTCGGGGCGGTCTATCGGGCCGAAAAAACAGAATACGGGAATACTTATACCTCGGCGGTTAAGCATATCTCCATTCCCAATGACCATATGAGTGCGGAATCGCTCATCGCAGAAGGATTGGTACCGAATGAACAGGCGGTGCCGCTGTATTATGATACCCTGCGGGACAGCATGATTACAGAAATTAACTTCTGCTATACCCTGCGGGGCAATACCAATATCGTATCGTATGAGGATCACTGTATTATCCCTAAAAAGAACGGTGTCGGCTACGATATCTTCATCCGTATGGAACATTTGACCGCTTTGACCAAATATATGCGGGAACAGCCTTTTGATGAATCCTGTGTGATTCAGCTGGGCATTGATATCTGTGCGGCTTTGGAAGTGTTGGATAAGCATCGGATTATCCACCGGGATATCAAGCCCGCTAACATCTTTGTCAATGCGGTGGGGGTCTATAAATTAGGGGATTTCTGGGAATCCAAGGTGCTGTCCGGCAATAACGCCGGCATGACCGTGCGGGGAACCTATACCTATATGTCACCGGAAATTTCACGGGGCGATCAGGCGGATATCCGTTCGGATATTTATTCCCTTGGCATCGTGATGTACCGTCTGCTCAACGGCAATAAAGCCCCGTTTGTGCCGGGGGACGCTCAAACCGCTGTGAACGCCGCTGTGGTGGAAGCCGCCAATATCAGACGGTTTCGGGGCGACCCGCTGCCCCTGCCGCAGTATTGCCGTGATCAGGCGTTGGCTGAGGTCATCATGAAAGCGTGTGCTTATGCACCGGAACAGCGTTGGCAGAATCCCAAACAAATGCGGAAGGCGCTGGAAGCCCTTCAGGAATCGCTCAAAACGGGTAACGGTGCCGCAGAAAAGCCGCCGGAACCGTCAGCCGCCGCTCCTTTGGCCGGACAGAACATTTCTGTTCCAGTCGCCAAAAAGAGCCTGAAGCCGGTGATTATCATTGTGGCGGTGCTGTTGGTGCTGGCCGGTGCGATTGCTATTCCGTTAGTGCTGAACAGCGGGAAAAAGAATGAGTCCCAACCGTCTGAGGATACGGGAAATCTTAGCAGTGTTTCGGCGGTTTCTGATGGTTCTGTTAGTTCTGTCAGTTCTGATGTTTCGGAAACATCGGTGAAGGCAGACAGCAGTACGGTTTCGCCGTCAGAAGAACCTACCGTACAAACTCTGACGGTCAAGACACCGCCGCAAAAGGTACGCTATCAGGTGGGCGAATCCTTTGCGGCAGAGGGTATGACGATAGAAGCCGTCTATTCTGACGGTACCAAAGCCGCCGTATCGCTTTCGGAATGTACCGTCAGCGGCTTTGACAGTGAAACCGCCGGTCAAAAGACCGTAACCGTTGCTTACGGCGGCCAGACGGCTGTGTTGGAAGTGACCGTAGAAGAGCCGCCGACAGGACTGGACAGCGGTTCCTGCGGGGAACATCTCACCTATGTTTTGAGTGAGGACGGGGTGCTGACCATCAGCGGACAGGGTGCGATGCAGGATTATACATTAGGCTATGTGGTGCTGGAAAACGGCACGGTGGATATACAGTGTAATCATCCGTGGCAGGCGTATGCGGGACAAATCAAGCGGACTGTGGTAGAAGAAGGCGTAACGTCCATAGGAAATTATGCCTTCTACGGACTGGAACACCTCACGCAGGTCGTTCTGGCCGACAGCATACAGCGGCTGGGCGAGTCCTGTTTCAGGGGCTGTCAGGCATTAACGTCTTTGACTTTGCCGGCTAACGCAGAGGTTTTGGGAGAGGATTATCTGGTCAACTGCACCGCTTTGCAGTCCATTGATGTGCCGGACACGAACGCTCATTATGCTTCCGTGGACGGTGTGCTGTATACGAAGGACAAAAAGACCCTGCTGAGATGCCCCGAAGCCAAGGAAGGCCATGTAGATGTCGACAGCGGTACCGTAACGATTGGTGAATGGTCGTTTGATAACTGTTCCAAGGTCACGGAGATTATTCTGCCGACAAGCGTGACCACGATTCAGAGCTTTGCCTTTTCCAACTGCCGCAATGTGGAAGTGATCTTTATTTTGAAGAATGTTCGAACCATTGAACAATCCGCTTTCCGTTACTGGCAGCCGGCTCAGGAGATTCGTATGCTGGAACTCAGCCAAGCCGGTTCTGATTGGTCGGCCAAATGGGATTTGGATTGTCACGCCAACATTATTTGGAATGCTGAAAATGAAGCGATGGGGTGAACCCCGCAGACAGGAAAGGATGCGTTAATATGAATGAGATCATACAAGCGATGATGGAAAGAAGAAGTATTCGGTGTTTTACGAATGAACCGGTACCGAAGGCCCTGTTAGAGGATATCGTGACCGCCGGCACCTATGCCGCCAGCGGCCGGAATGCACAGGGAACCATTATTATTGCGGTGACCGATCAGCAGCGGCGGGATAGGCTCGCCGAAGAAAACAGGAAAATCGGCGGCTGGGCAGAGGGCTTTGACCCGTTTTACGGTGCTCCCGCTATCCTGATTGTACTGTCGGATAAATCACGCTCGACCGCTCTCTATGACGGCAGTCTGGTCATGGGCAATATGATGCTGGCGGCACATTCTTTGGGATTGGGCAGCTGTTGGATTCATCGTGCCAAGGAAACCTTTGAAGGGGCTGTCGGTCAGCAGCTGCTGCAGGAACTGGGCATTGAAGGCGATTACGAAGGAATCGGTCATTGTGCTGTCGGCTATTACGATGGCCCCGCTCCTGATGCACCGCCCAGAAAAGAAAACAGAGTCTATTTTGCAGAATGACTTGGATTGAAAAGAGGTTATTCGGTTATGGCCGTTAACAAAGTTAACAAAAAGGCAGGAAATGTCAAAAAACGACTGCTCTTGCTGAATATCTGTATTGTGCTGGTGTTAGCGGGTGCGTTTCTGTATACCGTGATGGTGGGCGGACAATACACCCTTCGCACCAGAGCGTTCTTTTCTGCCGGAATGCCGGAAGTGACGGTTCACATGGATACAGACGGCATTGTGGAGCATACCGGCACCCGCTTGGAGAACGAAGAATTGATACTGGAGTTTCGGGCTTTATCCCCCGGCGAAACAACCCTGCGTGTCAATTATTCTTTACATGGTTCCGGCGATACAAGACCATTGGAACTTTACCACTTTCAGGTAACGAACTTAGGGGTGCTGTTTGACAAAAACGCATGGAATTTCAACGGCAGTACCGCCGTCATTATAGCTCTGATTGCCTGTCTGGTACTCGCAGCGGGTTTTATGCTGTGGCTGTTTTGGGATTGCTGGCGGAAGGGTTTATTCTCCTATCAGATGACGGCTTACGGCGGCATCATGATTTTTTCGGCTATCTTTGCGGC
>CADCOZ010000278.1 GCA_902803125.1 uncultured Ruminococcus sp. | reverse complement strand
CGGTCGCTTCTGCCTGCGGCAGAGGTCTCCACTGGAGACCCGCTCTCCCTTTTTTCGCCAGAAAAGGGGTTCCCCCAATGGGGTTTGGGGCAAAGCCCCAACATTCCGTCAGCGGGAGAAGGTTTTGCGGATGAGGGAGGAGAGGAGGCCGAAGAAGATGGCGGCGGCTATGCCCGCAGAACAGGCGGTGAGACCGCCGGTGAAGGCTCCTAAAAGACCGTTTTGGGCAACGGCTTCTTCGATGCCTTTGGCTAAAGCGTAACCGAAACCGGTTAGCGGAACGGATGCTCCCGCACCCGCAAAATTGATGAGGGGATCATACAGCCCTATGGCCGTTAACAGAACACCTATCGTGACATAGGCAACCAAAATTCTGGCGGGCGTTAGCTTGGTTTTGTCAATCAGAATCTGTGCAATCACGCACAAAAGCCCGCCTACCCAAAATGCATTTATATACTGCATACGTTCACCACCGTTATAGCGGAATATACTTGTATTTTGAGCATTTGGGCGTGAAAATATACATGAATGGGACAGTTTACGAAACGTGAATAAATACCTCTTGAAATAAGATAAAAATTCACTGAAAAAACGGCATTTTCTTATCATTATTTCCTCGATTAACCTTGCATTTTCAGAAATAATACTTTATAATGTTAACATGAAGTGGTAGAAGGTGCAACGAAGTGGTGGAAAAGGGTAATCTTTTGCACCGCAGGGTCAGAGGGTGGCAGCTGTGTTGATGGGTTCTTATCAGCATAATATTGATGCGAAAGGCCGTATCATCATGCCTGCCAAGTTCCGTGAGGAGCTTGGTGAGACTTTTTATGCCACTAAAGGAGCCGATGCGTGTATTACCGTGTTTTCGCCAAAGGGCTGGGAAGAGTTCGGAGCGAAAATCTGTGCGCTGCCATCGGCACAGGCCAAAGACCTGAAACGCTTTTTCTTTTCCAGTGCGGCAGAACTTATTCCGGACAAACAGGGGCGGGTACAGCTGACACCGCTGCTGCGGGAATATGCCCATCTCCGGAAGGATGTTATGGTCATCGGAACCGGTTCTTTGGTGGAGATTTGGGATCTTGAACGCTGGAACCGCTATAACAGCGAAATCTCCGAAAGTCAGGTGCTTGAAATCATGCATCTGTATGATCTTTGAGGACGGTGTACTATGGAGTTTTCACATCAGCCTGTTTTGTTGGCAGAAACACTGGCGGCTCTGTCGGTACGGCCGGAAGGAATTTATCTGGACGGAACAGCCGGCGGCGGCGGTCATTCGGCGGCCATTTTGGCACAATTATCGAGCGGCCGCCTGATTTGTGTGGATCAGGATCCCGATGCGATTGCCGTACTGCGGGAACGCTTTGCCCATCAGCCGGCGGTCAGTGTGGTGCAGTCGAATTTTGCGGCCATTCCCGCTATTCTGCATCAGCTGAACATAGAAAAGGTGGACGGCGTTTTGCTGGACATCGGTGTATCTTCTCATCAGCTGGATACGGCTGAGAGAGGATTTTCCTATCACTATGATGCACCGCTGGATATGCGGATGCAGCAAAGCGGTACAACAGCGGCAGAACTGGTAAATACCCTGCCGTATCAGGAACTGGTACACATTTTATTCGCCTATGGCGAGGAAACATTTGCCCGACAGATTGCCCGGGCGATTGAAAGAGAAAGAACAAAAGAACCGATACAAACAACGGTACAGTTAGCCGAAATTGTGAAGGCAGCGTATCCGGCGGCCAAACGGCACGATAAGCATCCGGCCCGCAAAACCTTTCAGGCTTTGCGTATTGCGGTTAACCATGAATTGGACAGATTGTCGGAAGGACTGGACGGTGCCTTTGAGGCGTTGTCGGTGGGCGGCCGTCTGGCGGTGATTACCTTCCATTCGCTGGAGGACAGATTGGTTAAACAGCGAATGGCTTCGTGGTGTACGGGCTGTACCTGCCCGAAGGATTTTCCGGTGTGTGTGTGCGGGAAAACACCCCGTGCCCGCTTGGTGCTGAAAAAGCCCGCAGAGGCTTCTGCACAGGAACTGGCAGAAAATCCGAGAAGCCGCAGTGCTAAACTGCGGTGCTGTGAAAAAGTGAAATGACCTGATGCTTTGTCAGGGTTAATTATAGATAGAAAGGGAGTTTTGGCTTTGGCTATGCAAAAACATCATGGATTAGCCTATGATTTATCTTTATTTGAACCGCAGACGGCTGAAGAATTGGCCGATGCAGAAGTACAGAAGCAATACGGCAATGATAATAAGGTCGTTCGCATGGAACCCCGATTGCCGGAAACAGCCTATAAGAGAAAGAGAAATCCTGTCCGCATTTTCGGCATTTCACTGCTGATGATTGTGGTGGCGGTTATTTTCAGCATGATTCTGTATAATTATGTCGTGCTGAACGAATATAACGATATGATTCTGACCGCCAATAAGACGATTTCGGATCAGGATAACCTGAAAGCACAGTACCAAATGAAAATTGACCGCAGTATGCCGTCTAATATGATTCAGGAATACGCCGAGAACAAGCTCAATATGACAAAAGCCAATGCCGCCCAGAAGGAGTTTATTTCCTTGACGGAGGGCGACAGAGGGGAAGTTATCCGTGAGGATGAACACGATTCGTTCTTTGCCAATTTGGGGAAAATTTTCCATATTGGCTGATGGTACAGGACGAGGCCAACAGGATTCATATTTGCGTGTGAATGTCAATAAATATGGTATGGCAAGGGTGGATGTAATGAAGGATAGTGCCGCAGCCGGCACGACTCCTTTACTGCATACGCCTACTTTTGTCTATTCGATAGGACGAGCAGAGGTCCTGATGGTGCAGGAAAAAGGAGTGAAAGCATGGCAAAGAGAGGAACCTCCGCACAGCTGTGGAACCGTTCGATTATTGTGATGGTGCTGATTATTGCAGGCGGTTTTTTGCTTGTGGCGGGACGTTTATTATACTTACAGACATTTTTGGCAGAAGAATTACAGAAGCGGGCGGTGGAACAGCAGTTAGCGAATACAGAACTGACCGCCAAGCGGGGCAGTATTTATGACTGCAACGGCAATATCCTGGCACAAAGCGTGACCGTATGGGATATTGTTATGGAACCCGCTAACATTGATGAAAAATATGGTTTGGAGGTAGCCGAGGGACTGCATGAGATTCTTGGCACAGATGTGCAGAAGGTCTATGAACAGACCAAAGAGGATCATTACTATGCGGTCGTGAAGCGAAAGGTCGATACAGATGTCAAGGATAAGGTCATGCAGTTCAACGCCCAGCTGCGGAAGAAACACAAGATGGCCAATGCCATTAAGGCGGTGGAGAATTACAGACGCTTCTATACTCATGATAACTTTTTGGCAGATGTCTTGGGGTTTGTGGGAGATGATTCTCAGGGACTGGCCGGTCTGGAATATGAATATGATGACTATCTGATTGGCAAAAAAGGAAGGCTTGTGGTGGCTACTAATGCGGCCGGTGGTCAGATGCCCTATGAATATGAACAGAAAATTGATGCGATTGACGGCTATAACCTCACGCTGTCGGTAGATGAATATATCCAAAGTGTGATGGAAAAGTATGTGCGGGAAACGATTGCGGAATTCAAGGTTGCCAACCGCGGCTGTGCCATTATGATGAACGTCAAAACGGGTGCTATCCTCGGCTTTGCCTGTGAGGGTTCGTTCAACCCGAACGACCCGTTTGAAATCGCCGATGAACAGCTGGCCAAGGAGATTGCCAAACTGCCCAAAGAGGAACAGGATGCGGCAGAAGCCAAAGCAAGAAATACCCAGTGGCGTAATAAAGGTGTCAGCGACACCTATATTCCCGGTTCTGTCTTTAAGATGTGTACGGCTTCGGCGGTGCTGTCGGAAGGACTGATCAAGAAAGATACCCGCTTTGAATGCAGTGGTTCCTATATTCCGTTTGAAGGTTCCGGTCCCATTTCGTGCTGGTCCAGCTCCGGCCACGGTGAACAGACCTTGGAAGAGGCTCTGTGCAATTCCTGCAACCCGGCGTTTATGCAGATGGGTACTTTGCTGGGACGGCAGAAATTCTATGAATAT
>CADCOZ010000277.1 GCA_902803125.1 uncultured Ruminococcus sp. | reverse complement strand
TACCGATAGGCAGGAAGTATACACACCAAGCAACAAGTGCGAGCCTTCCGCCGAGACCGTTGCCGCCAGACGATATTTTTGTGAACATTCCCGTCATCGGCATAAATGTACAGCTGAGGTAGAACACGCCGTGTATCATCATAAGTGCCCTTAGCCACTTGTCAGATCTGTTCTTCGGCTTGATCGCAAGCCCCGTGAAGAAGGTGGAAAGCGCCATCACACCGTAGCCGAGCAGGTCGAAATTGAAGATAAGCCCAAGCCTACCGAATTCAAGCAGCCTTGAAGCCTGTTCGTTCAGCACTTCGTTGCTTACAGTAGTCAGCTGTGTGAAATATACGAGCATGATGAACGTGCCGTACACCGCCGCAAGGATCAGACCGATATTCGAGGCGACTTTGCGGTCACTTTCGCACTCATTGTGCAATCCTGCCGTCATAATGATAAACCCTACCGGCAGGATAAGGCAGACAAAGTAGCTGCCCATGGAAAAATCGATGATCAGAAATACTGCAAACAGAAACACCGTTACTGTTACGATCGCTGATCCTATTTTCGATAACATCCTGTTCAAATCCATAATTTATCTCCTATAAACACCGGTTTGGTAAAATCGTTGTTATTCTGATAAACCGGAATTTGTCATTCATGTACCTTCTGATATTTTTCAAGGTCCAGATTTATTCTTTTTGCTTCCGCGGAGTCTTTCAGCCACATGAAAAGATGCGTGAGCACGAATATCACAAGAACGCTTCCCGCTATGACAAGCACAACCTGTATACGGCTGGTATCTATGACAGAACTCGTAAAAGCAATACCCAGGATCACTCCCTCAACAAGCACCAGCATTAAAGCTTTGCGAATAAGTAGCTGTTTCGGTGAAAGTTCCTTGCGCGACCATGTCACGAACGTCGGCAGTACGCAGATTGCAGCATATGCTATCGGTACAAGAAGCTCTGCATAGCCTAATCGGGCATTGCCGTCAAAAGCCGACCCTGTCAGGGAAACCGCAATAGTGATCAGCGTTGACAACACGAAAAACAGTATCAGCTTATTAACCAGAAAACGTTTGAATTCCATTTATCATTCTCCTCTAAGTGCCGCTTTGAGCGCCTTGACATAATTTCTTGAAATGATGATCTGTTCACCTGAGCGCATTACTGCTGTGAACCGTCCGTTGAATGCCGGCTGTATTGACCGGATCTTCATCAGGTTGACAAGCATAGGTTTCGATATCCGTAAGAAGTGTTTGGACCTGAGCATTTCCTCAAGCTCATAAAGGCGGTAGGAAGTCTCATAAACCCGGTCGTCTGTATAGAGGAAAGTCTTACCATCGACCGACTCGATATAACAGATGTCCGTAACTGCGACCTCATACTGCATTGCATCTGAGATCCCGGAAATACTGCCGGATCGTGACTTAACGAAGGTCTCAATTTCCTTCACATTGTCAGTAACTTCATAGCAGCGTATCAGGACTACTTCTTCACTTTTTCTATCTATCTTCTCGATGCGTACTTTCATTCGTTGTCTTCCCGCCTGTCACTGGTTACTGCTCATTATACGGCCCGTTCTTGTGCAGAACAAGAGATTCCCGGCACTTTTGCCAGCCATAGGCTATAGGCTGCGCCAATTATGATAGTTGCGGCGATATAGACCCAGGTTCCCCAGGCGGTTTCCATGGAAAAAACGGAAAGCACATCGACGACTGCG
The DNA here is from genome assembly GCA_902803125.1 of uncultured Ruminococcus sp. GTDB lineage: Bacteria > Bacillota > Clostridia > Oscillospirales > Acutalibacteraceae > UBA1213. The sequence goes on along the minus strand of CADCOZ010000277.1, from coordinate 849 downwards.
TGGGCTATGATGCAGGACAACAGACGGCCGCTTCGGTAAAAAACCATAGTAAAGACAAAACCCCATGCGATAGCGAAGACGATCATGAGCAGATTCTCGGTGGTCGCCATACCTGCCAGAAGGTTTACGATATGACCGATACCAAAGGTCACAGCAGAGATGATAACTGCGATGACGGGACCGCGCTTTTTCAACAGGGCCCGGAACAAAAACCCCCGGAAGATCATTTCTTCGATGAAACCGATCAGGACCATGGAACCGGCTGCATACCACATGGACGCTCCGGAATACTGCAGATGGAAACCGTCCCAGATGTTGCCTGTGGCAAGGATCCACATTGGAATAAAGTACAGGCAGAGCCTGAGATTCTTGGGACGGGCAACAACACCCAGAGGTTTCCATAGGGAGATGCCTGTGCAGACTGCAGCAATAGCAATCGTAATAGCGGCCAGACCGACCAGTGACAAAATGCTCCCATCACCATATTTCCCACGGATCGGGATTGTCACAGCACAGTACAGCACGATCCACAACACTGCAAACAGTATCGGCTTTTTCTCATAAAGATTTTTCATAATTGAACACCTTGCTTTCTTTAGAATCAGCCAGATTCTATCTGCTTTTTTGTAGCTGTTCAATACCTTGAACGGTAAGATGCTTTTTTTCGCGATAAGATGCTTTTTTTGAAGCGATTTTCCAATAATGAGTAAGAAAAAACCGAAGATCATCATAATCTTCGGACAAAAATAACACTTTGACAAATTGGAATTTCTTACTCTTCCCAAAACTCGTAACCAAGAGAATCAATGTAGCTTGGAATCTCTATTTCGGCTCCTTTTGTATCGAGAG
>CADCOZ010000276.1 GCA_902803125.1 uncultured Ruminococcus sp. | reverse complement strand
TTGGGGGGTCTCGCCTGTCGGCTCGGTCCGGTCGCTTTGGCCTTGCGGCCAAGGTGTCCACTGGACACCCGCTCTCCTTTTTTTCGATAGAAAAAGGTTTCCCCCAACGGGGTGCAGGGGCAGAGCCCCTGCTGGGAGGTTTGGAGGGCAAAGCCCTCCAACAGCCGAGTTTAGACAGGTTCTGAGGGGTTCTGTTTCAGGATAAGTGTCTGACCGATACGGAGTTTATCCGGCTGACAAAGGCGGTTGCGGTTGATCAGGTACGGAACGCTTACCCCGAAACGGCGGGCAATTTGATAGAGGGTGTCACCTTCCTGCACGGTATACGTTAAATCCGAACCCTCTGCGGCTTGGGTACCGTCAGAAAAGGTGTCTGCGGACGTGGTGACAGAAGGCAACGGCTTCGTGTCTTTCGGCAAAGGAAAGGGGATCTTCAGCACTTGCCCTTCCTGTATGACATCGACATCGGGCAGGGCATTATAAGCGGCTATCACCAGATAATTCACGCCGCTTTTTTCGGCAATCGCCGTCAGCGTATCGCCTTTTTTGACAATATATTCCCGATACGGCACCGCTTTTGGCTTGGGTATGGCCGAAACAGGGATCCGAAGCACCTGACCGGCTTCTATATAATCAGGGTCAACAATGCCGTTATAGCGAGCCAGTATATTGACTGTTGTACAGAACCGCTTGGCAATCGCATACAGCGTATCACCGGCTTTGACAGTATATAACACAGTTTCCATTTCATGACCTCCTTTTTCCCTACATTATATGTAAAGGCATTTGTTTTTGACTCTGCCCTTGCTTTTTGGGTGCGTATATGATATACTAATCATGAAAAACAATGGGACAGTATCGGAAGGATTCATGCATAGAAGGGAGTTTGAACCATCTGTTTCACTGTTCCCATGTTTCAGCACTTTTTTCTTTCACCAACAGCAAGACAGGCTCGACGGTGCTGTCTTACTGTTAATGAAACAATCCAAAAGGAGGTATTTGTCAATGACATCAAAAGCGGTTCTTTTTAAGCGTATTTTTGCCGCTGCTTTTTCGGCTGCCCTGCTGATGGGCATGGTTCCCTTCCAGCCGCTGACAAAAACGGGAGGAGGTATTGCTCCCACTGTATATGCAGAAGGAGAAGGCATTGAACTGGAAGAAGGCGAACTGCCTCTTATTGGGGGCGGCGGCGGAAACGATCCCTTCGTTCCCACCACCGCAAAACCGGATCCGGAAATCAACTACTCGGAAGACACTGACAGTTCTGTCATCAAAAAAAATTATGAATTACCGTTTGTTCCCACTGGTCCGACCAGTTCCGGTTCTCTCACGGGCGGCAGCTGGTCATTTTACCGCTCTTCTTCTTCCTATCTGACGTTCTCCGGCACTTCCATTCCGAGTAACGCTATTGCATCCATCTATGCTGCAAGCCCCGCTGCCATTACCGCAAGCGGATACTATCGTTTCTCTAATCTGACCACCATCAACGATAATGCGATGGCTCTTGATCAGGTTTCGCTGACCAATGATGATTTGGCCGTTACAAGATTTTACTTCACGGTTGTTTCTCCTGCCTACGGAACCAGTGACGGCAGCTTGACCACCATCGGCAGCAGAGCCTTTGCCGGCTATACAAGCATTAGCGATCTGGAATTCCCCATGTCCCTGCAAGCGATAGGCAGTGAGGCTTTCTGTAACCTTAACGCCAATGTTACCTTCCGCGGCAACACTGCTATTGACTTTGGTGCCGATGCGTTTGCCGCACTGGACAGTGACAAGGTTGTCAGAATCCCCTATCAGTCCACTTACAACGGCGAAGTCATTGTTCCTGATGCAAACGGTCAGTTCCCTGCCGTATTCGGTGAAGCCACCGTACAGGTTAAGGACGAATATGACATCATAGAAGAAAAGGAACCCACCTGTACCGCAAAGGGCAATATTGAATTCTATGTTGGCCCCAACAACAAGCTGTATGAGAAAAACTCCGACGGCAGCTATTCCACCATCGGCAGCAACTCTTCCGTTTACATCGACAAGAACGGTCACGATGAGTACCGCAGTGACATTTACCACTGGTACAAGTATTACAACTCCTCTAATGCCAACCCCGAAACAGATACTCCGGATTCGCTCCAGTGCAAGGTGGTTTACCTCTGTGAGAATTGTGACGATGTGGTAAGAGAAAACACCGTTGGCACCAGCACAATACGGGTTGAGCAAAGCTGTACAACCCCGCAAAAGACTATCTACTATTATGACTTTACCGATTCCAACGGTAAAACCATGCGTACCATTCGTCAGCTGCAAACCGGCGGCGATGCACTGGGACATGAATTTGGCGAACCCACCTATGAATGGGCCGAGGATAACAGCACTGTTACCGCCACCCGTGTCTGCTCCAGAGATGACAGCCATGTTGAAACAGAAACGGTCACTACCGATGTCGTGGATAATGAATCCGCCCGCACCCTGACCTACACGGCAGTATTTGAGAATGAAGTCTTTGAAGACCAGACCAAAACGGTGAATTATCCTCTGGTTAACCAAATGACCATTTCCGATACCGCCTTGGTACTGGGTAATTCTGCTATCATTACCGGTAATGCACAAGACGGCTATCCGCCCTACAGCTATTCTGTAGAGTATAAGCGTTCCACCGATTTAGCTTGGCAGACCGGTGTTGCCCTGACAGAAGATGCCGAACTGATCTTCACACCGGATGAACCCGGCAAGTATGCTCTCCGTTTGACCGTTAAGGACTCGAAGCATAAGGCCGCTTATAAGTATGCAACTTTAACGGTTGCCTCTGATGAAGCACTGGCCAATAACATGACCGTTTCCACCACCACCCCCACTATTGGTGATGATGTTACCGTTACTTGTGCGGCTAAAGGCGGCTACGGCGATTATGTCTATGCCGTACAGTATTATGATGCTGCCGTTGAAGGTAATGACAAATGGGTACCGGCCAATCCTGAACTGGTCAGCACCGACACCCTGACCTTTACCCCCGAAACTTTTGGCCAATGCAAACTCCGTCTGACCGTTAAAGATTCCCACAGACAAGCAAAATACAAGTATGCCACTTTCAATGTTCAACCGCAGCCGCTGGTTAACAAAATGACCGTGGATCGCACCAATGTCAGCCTTGGACAATCTATTACGATTGCTTGTGCGGCAGAAGGCGGCACCGGTGATTATGTCTATGCCGTACAGTATAAAGTAAACGGCAACTGGACACCGGCCAATCCTGAACTGGTCAGCAACGATACCCTGACCTTTACCCCTGTAACAACCGGTACCATTGATATCCGTCTGGCCGTAAAGGATGCCACCGCCAGAGGTCTGCGTCCTGCTTATAAGTATGTGAAGCTGACGGTTATGCAGAATGATTCCGAGCTTTCTTCTGACACCATTGTGCTGGGTGATTCTGTCACTGTCAGCTGTTCAACAGAAGGCGGCACTGCTCCCTATCACTATGCCCTTGAGTATAAGCGTTCCGGCGATACCAAATGGCAGACAGCCGTTGCCCTGACAACCGATACCGAACTGACCTTTACACCGGAAGCAGCGGGCAATTATACCCTCCGTGTGACAACCAAGGATGCCAAGAACAAGGCCACTTATGCGTATCCCAAATTAAAGGTAACAGACAATGTATAAAATCATGACGGAAATCGGCTGAGCCGTATCCGTTCCTATCCCAAAATAATCAGGCAGTCCCCAATGGATCAAATGCCATTGGGGACTGCTTTTTTCTATAAAGTTCATCAGGAATCGGCAGAAAAGAATAAAGAATAATGTTTGATGAGGTCAAGTCAGCGATTTTTGGAAGGGGGAGAAATAATGAATAATGAATAATGAATAATGTTTAGATATCCGACCGGTCAGGTAAAACTCAGCGATTTTTGGAAGGGGGTTTGGGGGAAACCTTTTTTTCGCTAGAAAAAGGTTTCCCCCAACGGGGTGCAGGGGCAGAGTCCCT
>CADCOZ010000275.1 GCA_902803125.1 uncultured Ruminococcus sp. | reverse complement strand
GACAGCTTTGTTATCATACCACCTTCTTTCCCTTTTGTCAACACCTTTTTGAAAACTTTTTTTCCTCTCTACAAATTGTATACTTTTAACCCCTTTTTCCAGCTTTACATACCGTTTTAGCCACTCTTTTGTTTACCGGGGGTATATTTTGAATCAAAACAGCCTCTGTCCGTCTTTCGCCTTCCGGCCAAAGACGGACAGAAAAATCAGGGACACAAATCCATACAAGTGCAAAGTCCAAAAAGCTAACAAGCAAAAACGCCCGCATCTATACCAATTGTATAATATACAGTATGTATATCGTTTTCAAATCCACCATTCCGGCGTAATATCGCCCAGCCGAACCGTTCGGCCGCTTTTGGCCTCCATCAGAATTTCTATTGCATGATAGGTTTTCGGCATCAGCTGTACCATCAATTCTCGGCAGGCTCCGCAAGGCGCTCCCATGCGTCCGTCCGGCATGACCGCCAACACTCTGGTGATTTCCTGCTCGCCGTTGGTCAGCATATTAAAAATGGCGTTCCGCTCGGCACAAATGCCCAGCGTACTGCAAGTATCCACGCAAACACCGGTATAAATCCGCCCCGAACGGGACATCACCGCCGCCGCCACGCCGCCGGCTAATACATACTCGGAAACCTTCCGTTCCCACCGCACTTCTTTGGCCGCCCGAAGCATTTTACGCCAATCTTCGTCCAATACCGGCGGGGCCGATGCCGCTTTTGCTATTTTACCCTCTTCGACCGCCACGGTACAACCTACCGTAATCCCTTTTTGGTACAGCTCCGCATCCGGCACCTTGACCGTTACCGCTTCGCCGCTTTCCGTATCCTCCAACAGCACGTCACAGCAAGGCTCCGTTCCGTCCGGTAGGCCTTCACACCCGAAATCCGGTTCGATAATATCCTTCACCCGATACATTGTCAGTCCTCTTTTCCTATAAGATCAATAATTTCCTGTATATGCTCCAAAACAAACCGCTGTGCCTGTTCGGAAAGCATCACGATTTTATATTCACCGTATGCCCCCACACCGATTTTAGATGTCAGTCCGATCTCAGCCGCCTTCGGTGTAGGAATACGCCGCTGTTTGCCTTGTGCATCTGTTTCTTTGGTCAAATAGCCCTGCTTTTCGAGCCAGTCATTGATATTCTTCGCCAACAACTTCTTTCGGTCGCTGTCCTCAATCACATCATTGATAGCTTTCGCCAGTTCCGACACCAAGCAATCCTCCTGCGGCAGGACAATGCGGTTCTGCTCCTCCTCCGTCAAATAGAAGGGAGATTTTTTCTTTCGCTCAGACGTTTTGGTTCGATCCCGCCTGCTCTCTTCTTTTTCTGCTGTTTCTATCAGCTTATCCAACGCCGCACAAACATAGGTAAAGCATTTCCGAATTCGTTCGTTTTTCAGCGTATTTTCATCGGCCGGCTGTTGGGTGATCGGGTCAATGCCCCGACTCATCTGAAACATATATAGTTTAGCTCTTTGCCAAAGTTCTTTTTCTGTCAGCATTGATATCACCTCTCCCTTATCTTACTACATTCCCTTTCCTTTGACAAGACGATTCCGCATTACTCCACGGAAATCCACTTTATTCCGTCAGCCATATGGAAGGAACCCCTTTTCTGGCGAGCGGGTAACCCCGCAGGACTTAATGGGGTTCCCAAAAATTTCCTCCCGAAATTTGCTGTGGCTGGTATCCGATAAACTTGATGTAGGTCAACATGGGTCCAGCGTCACGCTGGTCGCTGTGGCCGGCCAACTGAAAGTTTGCCGTGCCAATGCTGACGGAGTATACAGAGGTTTCGCACGAAAGGAGCTTGAAAGACAACAACGCAAAAGTTTTTCGCAAGCTTTTCAAAGGCTTGCGGGCGACACGAAGTTAGTCCCTTTAGGGAGTCCAAGGGTCAAGCCCCTGCCGGGAGATTTGGAGGACAAAGCCCTCCAACATTCTACGACAGCCAACGCACCGTTCCCACCGCCAACAGCATTCCCGTCATATCGGCTAACACAGCCGCCGGGATTGTATAGCGCGTTTTTTTCAAGCCGACCGCCCCATAATATACGGTAACCGCATAAAATGTTGTTTCGGTAGAACCTGCCATCACTGAAGCCGCTTTTCCGATAAAGCTGTCCGCTCCGTACTGCTCCAAAATCGTGTTCAGCATCGCAAAGGAACCACTGCCCGTTACCGGCCGCATCAGTCCCAGCGGCACAAGCTCCGCAGGAAATCCGCACCACTGACAAATCGGTGACAGCCATTCGCTCACCAGTGAAAAAAAGCCGGATGCCTCCAGCATCGTTACCCCGACCACCAATCCTATCAGGGACGGTGCAATCGACCACAGAGAAACTAATCCCTCTTTGGCACCGGCCGCAAAGCTGTCGAACAATGCCGTTTTCCTCCATATGCCAAACAGCACGATTCCCACCATAATGACCGGCACCGCATAAGTTCCTATCCGTTCCGTAACAGCCTTCCTCCCGTCTTGTGTCCAATAGCCCGCTGTTTGCCCGACCGCCTTGACAAGCACATCGCCGCCGTCACTCCGACCGCCAAGGCTCCGAAAGAGGACAACCAGACCGGCACCAGAATGGCATACGGCTGTGTACTGCCGGCCGCCTGCCGTAATGCGGCAATCGTGGACGGAATGATCTGCACCGAAGCGGTATTGAGTATCACAAACAAAATCATGCTCCGGTTCGGTTGTGCCGGATGCAGGTTTTCCTTCTGCATCTCTTTCATGGCTAAAATGCCCAGCGGCGTGGCAGCATTTCCCAAACCAAGAATATTTGCCGTTACATTGGCACAAACCGCCTGCATCGCTTTGCTGTCCCTGTCATAATCCGGCATCAGACGGCACAGCACCGGCGACAGCACCCGTGCGATGATTTTGGTCAAACCGCTTTGCTGTGCTATCCTCATCATGCCGCTCCATAAACACATCACACCCGCCATCGCTATGAGCAGCTGTATGGCTTTATCGGCACCGGCCGCCGCCGCTGACGATAACGCTTCTATTCTTCCTGTCAACAACGAACACAAAAAGCTGACAATGATCATCCCAAACCAAAGTACGTTCAGCAAACACGCCCACTCCTTCTGTTGAAATTGTACTATTTTGTTGTACCATTTTTTACCAGAAACACCTATTAAATTTCCGGTTTTTCCCGCATAACAAGAATGATTCTCTATGATAATTATCCATTAGCACTATAATCTCCTACCCCGCCAATCGGGAAAGATACTTTTCTGCACGTCATTATTGTGCAAAGTCTAAAAACCAGACAAAATCTTCATTTTGTCTGAAAAACGCTGAAACCATGCGGCATACTCTTTATTTAATGATTTTTTTCAAAAAATTTCCAAATTTGATATTAAATGGAAAATTGCACAATAATTCAAATTCTTGCTAATTTTTTCCCTTTTTCTCTTGACAAATGATTATAAAAATAGTACGATATAGATAGCACAAAAGTACGAATATAAATCGTTTTTTTACGGAAAGGAGCGGTACATTATGAGAGCTATTGGCTGTGTAAGACAAATTGATAAATTGGGACGTTTGGTATTGCCGTCCGACATCAGAAGAATGCTGCATATCAAAGACGGCTCGGACTCTGTTGAATTTTTCGTTGATGAAGACTGCGTTATTATCAAGAAGTATCGTCCCGCCTGCATCTTCTGCAACTCGGCCAACAACATTGTTTCCTACAAAAACCAGTCTGTTTGTCAGAGTTGTTTGGACGAGATGAAAATGGAGGGATAATCTTTTTGCTGTCCCGCCGCACATCCCACGCCTGCTAAACACTGCTGAGTAAAAGATCCCTGTGCCGCCCGCACGGGGTCTTTGTCTTTTTATCGGGGGAATCCGCCGCACAACAGAAAACAGCGGCAAAAATATTGTTTTTCCTTCCAAAATATACTATAATAAAGCTGAATCCGTGACACTCGCCATAGAACAATCCCTGAAATCCGTATGAACAAGTCAGCAGGACTTTGATTAACAAACAAAAGCAGGTGATGATGATGAATTTACATACCCTTTTTGAACAAAATCCGTATGTCACCGCCGATGGTGCCATGGGAACCTACTTCTCCGAAAAAACCGGTCTTGACCCCAAACAGTGCGAATTCCATAATACCCTTGACCCCACGCTCATTCAAGGAATCCATCAGGAATATCTTGCGGCAGGTGCCCGTCTTTTGCGTACCAATACCTTTTCGGCCAATCACTATACTCTCGGCGTATCCGATGAGGAACTGAAGGATATCCTCACAAGCGGTTACCGTATCGCCGCTGAATGTGCGCAGGAGCAGGCCGTTGTCTGTGCTGATGTCAGTGTTTTGTATGATAATGCATTGTCCCGTGAGGAAATAATGCGGGAATATGCATTCCTGATTGATACCTTTCTTTCCTGCGGTGCCAAAACGTTTTTGTTTGAAACACTGCCCGATCTCAAGCCTGTTTGGCCGGCTATTGACTATCTGCTCAGCCGTCAGCCGGAAGCCGAAATCGCTGTTTCCTTTACGATCCTGCCGGATGGCCGCACCCGTTCCGGCACTTCTTTGGGACAGCTGCTGCGGGATATCTCTGCCATACAGGACAAGCTGACCATGGTCGGACTGAACTGTGGCTGCGGGGCTTTGCAAATGCTGCCCAAAGCCGCCCTCTTCTTCTCTTATATTCGGAAAAACACAAAATTATACACCTGTGCCATGCCGAATGCCGGTTACCCTGCCACCGAAAACCGCCGCACGTTTTTCACCGCCAAACCGGACTATTTTGCCGCCCAAACGGCTCGCCTGCTTCCGCTGGGACTCAACGCCATTGGCGGCTGCTGCGGCACCACGCCGGATTTTATCCGCCTGCTCAACCGCTTCACACAACAAAAACAGCCCCATCTGCTGCCCATACCCGTTCCTTTGCACCCCGTCAAACCTCAGGCACCGCTGTCCTCCTGCTTGTCGGAAGATCGATTTATAATTGCCGCCGAATTGGATCCGCCGGAAGGAGCCGATCTGTCCAAACTCATCAGTGCCGCCAAAATCCTGAAAAAAAGCGGCGTATCTGTCATCACCGTGTCAGATTCACCGCTCGGTCACGCCCGTATGGATTCCGTCATTTGTTCGGCAAAGATTCACCGTGAAGTCGGCATTGAAACCCTGCCGCATATCTGCTGTCGGGACAAGAATCTAAACGCCCTGCGTTCTTTGCTGTTGGGAGCCCATTGTGAAGGCATCCGTGCCGTTTTGGCGGTAACCGGCGACACCATTCCCGAAAGTGACAGAGGTCTTGTCAAGCCGGTGTTTAATGTTGATTCTACCCGTTTAATGGAGCTTATCAGCAAGCTCAACGAAGATCTGTTTTCCGAAGCTCCCTTCACCATTGGCGGGGCCTTTGATCCGGCTCCCCGCAAGCAGACGATTGCTCTGAGCCGTCTTGCCAAAAAGCAAAAAAGCGGTGCCGGCTTTGTGCTGACACAGCCTGTTTTTAGTGAGGATTGTCTGCCCTCGATTGAGGCCGCCCGTTCTCAGGGCATGAAAGTTCTGGTCGGGCTGATGCCTCTTGTCAGCTACCGCAACGCCTGTTTCATGAAAAACGAAGTCCCCGGCATTAACATTCCCGATGAACTGGTCCGCCGCTTTGACCCTTCCATGACCCGTGAAGAAGCCGCCGCCGCAGGCGTTTCCATCACCGTAGATTTAGCCCGCCGCTTCCGCTCCCACGCCGACGGCTTCTACTTCATGACCCCCTTCAACCGCGCCGACATCATCGCCCAAATCATCTCCCACCTCAACCTTTAGTGTTGGAGGGCTTTGCCCTCCAAACCTCCCACCAAGGACTCTGCCCTTGGACTCCCTAAAGGGACTAACTTCGTGTCGCCCGCAAGCCTTTGAAAAGCTTGCGAAAAACTTTTGATTTGATGATGCAAACAGTTATTTCTTCTTCAGTCGGTTATTCCTGCACAAAAAAGCACTTTGTTATTCTTTGAAATGCTGAATAAACCGGCTTTTCATGCGGGGTGAGCATATGCCCTAAAGCAAGCGAAAACCGTGCATTCACCAATATAATCACAAAAGCCGTTCAGGGGGACTTTCGTTTCGGAAAGTCCCCCTGAACGGCTTCAGGCTTTTTTATTTGCGTGGCGAAGAAACCTCTTGGGAATGTTTTTCGTGTTCCATAAGATTTTCCACCTCAGGCGGAATCGTCATGGCCGTACAGCTATCAAAAGCTTTTTTGCCAATAAAGCAAAGGCTGTTGGGAAAATTGATTTCACGGAGCTTGGAACAGCAGGAGAAAGCATCTTCCCCTATTTCCAGAAGTGTCGGAGGCAGATAAATTCTTTCCAACTCATCACACAGTGCAAAAGCACCGTCCTCAATCACTTCCAATCCATGCGGTAAGATAACGGTTTTCAGGTGGAAAAAAGCAAACGCTCCTCTGCCAATGACCCTCACGCCCTTTGGCACAATCAGCTGAGCCGGTGTATCAAACCCGCCCTGCACCAGAACATCACCCCGATAGACCGTTTTGTCCGGAATGGTTTTGAAGGCAGAGGCAAAAGCGGCCGGCAAATCTTGCTTTTTGGTAATCCTTTCGGGCAAAACCAGCTTCGGACAGTTCAAAAACGCATCGGCTTCAACGGATTGGATTCCCTCCGGAAAATGGATATCCTCTAAATTGACGCAGTTGGCAAAGGCTTTGGTGCAGATAGACCGAAGGCTTTGCGGCAGAGTGACCGAAACCAGCCTTGGACAGTTTTGGAAGGTATTGGCTCGTATGGTGACAATGCCTTCCGGCAATACCACCGATTCCAGTGTCTTTCTGCCTTCTCCGTGCAAGGCCAGTGATGCGATGGCACGAACGCCTTCCGGCACCACCCAATGACGGACCTCCCCTTTATAGTCCTTCAGAACGCCGTCCTCAATGGTACACTGTGCCGCTGAAGGTTCTGCCTGCAAAGACTGCTCCTGATGCGACAATTTCTTAAAAAACGAAAACGGATTTTTCATACAATACACCTCTTATGTCAACAAAATTTTGCATCATGATAGTTACAAAGCCCTGTGCCATGCCGATAGCCTGTTTCATCTCTGGCCACAGGGGAAAATAACGTTTTTGCCCGTCAAGTACTTGAAAGACAACAACACAGCGAT
>CADCOZ010000274.1 GCA_902803125.1 uncultured Ruminococcus sp. | reverse complement strand
TTTTTTTGTTCTCATTCATATCAGAAACCATCTCCGAAAATAGTGATTGGTGAATAGTGAACAGCGAATAGCTGACGGCTGTTTCTGTATCATTCGTTATCCGTTATCCTCTATTCTCTGTTTCTGCTTTATCATAGCATAAACCTTTATCGGAATCAAGAGTATCCGCAAAACGGAAAAATATTTTACATCATGAAAAATACTTGACATTTCAATATAAGTATGCTATACTTCTTTCAAGAAAGAATGGTGCCTATGAATGGCAAGACCGCAGACAGCGGAAACAACCCGTCACGATGTGTCGGAACTGAAAGGAATGGTGTCTATGAACGGCTGCCCTGACATCAGACAGCGGCTGATCAAAGCCTTGCAGCGTTCGCTGAAGGAAATCCGCATAACACTGAATTTAGGGGTGCAGGAATTATCGGATATTGTTCAGCTGACACGGCAATCCTATAACAACTTAGAAAGCAAAAAGGTCTTGATGACCGGCATACAGTTTTTGGCCTTTGGGGCGGTCATCGACCAAGGGTTAAGGCGTATGCCCGAAAAGCTGCCGATTGTCATGCGTATTCTCAATCAAAACGATGAGCATCATGACCTGATAGATGAGGATGCCGCCGCCCCTTTTTTGCTGAAGCTGTGGTTTGATTCTTTCCCGAACGATTCCAAAATGATCTTGCTGTATCAGGATATCACAGAGGAATTAGCGGCCAACTACAAGGTTTTTTTGGACGGCACGGCTCTGTGCGGCTTGGGGGAATCCGTATGGACACGGCTGACAGCGCAGATGGCGGCCGCCTCACGAAAAATCTATGTGCCTGTGGTGGCCGTGGATCATCTGCAAAGTCAACTGTTCAGCGAGAACACGCAGGAAGCCAACCATGCCAAGACTGCCCTCAGCCGACTGATAGCACTCCAAAAGGCCGGCATGGCAGAGTTTCGGGGTGACAAGTCAGACACGGACGTACAAAGCACCCTGCTGTCGGCTTTTACCCGCTACAAACCGCATCACCGTTTGGCACTGATCACGCAGGACGAACCGTTGGCTTTGGCTCTTCTGTACCTGAACGAAGCTGTCAGCGGCTTTCCGGTGCAAGTCTTATATGCAGAAGGCGAACAGCTGAAAAGCTGGGAAGAAGCAACGGCATCCCGCCACATGACCGATGAGATCATGCGGTAACCGAATAAAAAAGGAGGATTTTTATGGAGTCAATCCACAGCCGCATTACAGCAGACTTCCTTGGAAACCTCCGAGGAAGTCTGTTTTTTAGATTGATTCTTTTTCGGTTTTGTGTTATGATAGCAGTAATCAGCGTGTGAGATACGGAACGGCTGTTCCCTGCTGCATGAACGGGTGCGGCTTTTGTACGTTACTCTTCACGATGCATCGCATCTTTTGAAAGGGGTACAGAAGGATGAAACAAATACCACTTGGCACGACCGGTCTGCAAGTGCCGGCGGTTGCGTTGGGCTGTATGCGGCTCACGTCTTTAGCACCGTCAGCCATACCGGCGTATCTTGACCATGCCCTGTCTTTGGGCATCAACTTTTTTGACCATGCCGATATCTATGGCAAAGGAATGTGTGAAAGTCTGTTCGCCCAAGGCTTTGCCGCCCTTCATCTGCCCAGAGAAAGCATTATCCTGCAATCCAAATGCGGCATTGTCCCCCATCAGCAATACAACCAGTCCTATGCGTATATCATACAGGCCGCAGACGGCATTTTGAAGCGTCTGCATACGGACTATCTTGATATTCTGCTGCTGCACCGTCCCGATGCACTGGTACAGCCGGAAGAGGTCGCCAAAGCCTTTGATGAACTGCACACCAAAGGAAAGGTTCGCTTTTTTGGCGTATCGAATCACCGTCCGTATCAAATAGCACTGCTTCAGCAAACCGTTCAACAGCCCTTGTGCGTGAATCAAATGCAGTTCAGCCTGCCGTTTTCCGGCATGATTGCAGAAGGAATTGAAGCCAACAGATTGTCAGACGGTGCGGTTGACCGAAGCGGCGGGGTATTGGATTATGGCCGCCTGCACCATATCACCATGCAGGCGTGGTCACCGTTTCAGGGCAGGAACGGTTCGTTTATTGATGATAATACCGGTTATCCGGATTTGAACTGGGCACTGGGCGAATGTGCGGCTCACTATCAGACAACCAAAACCGCTGTTGCATCGGCATGGATTCTGCGTCATCCCGCACAGATGCAGGTGATTGCCGGCACGATGCAGTCCCAGCGGTTAACGGAAATTGCCCACGGAGCCGATATTGACTTAACGAGGGAAGAATGGTATCGGCTGTATCTTGCGGCAGGACACTCTCTGCCATGAGCATGGACGGAGCCTTTCTGCACGGCGGAGATAATGATACAAGTCTGCCGCAGGAACGCTAAAACAAGGGCTTTAACAGCGGCTTCTCCCCCACACGCAAAACACACGGGAAATCCCTCACGGATACCGCTTCACAAACATCAGACACGAAACGGAGGAAATATGGATGCTTCAGGCAGAGCAAGCCATTGAACGGCTGCGGCAGGGAAATGCCGCCTATCAGCAGGAACAGAATCACATGGACAGCTCCCTGCAAAAACGGCTGACAACGTGTCGATACGGTCAGCACCCTTATGCGGTCATCATAACCTGTTCGGATGCAAGAGTGATTCCCGAATGTATATTCAATGCGGATATCGGAGATTTGTTTGTCATTCGAGTAGCGGGCAACGTATTGGACGACCATCAGCTTGGTTCGGTAGAATATGCCGCCCATCATTTAGGGGTCAAGCTGGTGATGGTGTTGGGGCATACCCACTGCGGAGCCGTTGAAGCCGCTGTTCATCATGACCCGGACGGCTATATCAAGTTCATTACGGATGTTATCAAGCAAGCCATTGGCGAGGAAACAGACGATTATCAGGCCTGCTGTTTGAATATCCGGCACAGCATCGCCGTACTGGAAAGCAGTTTCGAAATCCATCAGGAAGAAGAACACGGTCTGAAAGTCATTGGTGCCGTCTATCACCTCCAAGACGGACGGGTGGATTTCATCGACTGACAGTTTTCTGTTGGGACTCTGCCCCAAGCCCCCTCCCTAAATTCGCTGACTTGACCTCAATCAACATTATTCAGTTTTCATTAGAACTTGCACACTATTCACTATTCATTATTCTCTCTTGCCCTCCTCCAAAAATCCGAGGAACTTCTTATTTTCCAAACAGTAAAGGAGTGCTGATGATGCAGAAAAAGACGTTAATTGTCTATTATTCGCTGGAAGGCAATACGGCTTATGCCGCCGAAACAATCGCCGCCGCCCTCGGTGCCGATCTGCTGCGGCTAATACCGAAAAAAGCCTATCCGAACAGCGGCTTCAAAAAGTTTTTTTGGGGCGGCAAAAGTGCCGTTATGGGAGAAACACCGGCATTGGAACCGTATACTTTCGATGCGTCCTCCTATGACACGGTCATACTCGGTTTTCCCATATGGGCCGGCCGTGCCGCACCACCCATACAA
>CADCOZ010000273.1 GCA_902803125.1 uncultured Ruminococcus sp. | reverse complement strand
TATTAAATACGGTAACAGATTTCTGTCTGGCTGCCTGCTTCACGTCTTGGAGCAGGTCGCCGCTGATGGCAAAGAAACGGTCGGTATCGGATTCCGGATGCACCTTCGGACGGGTTGTTTTCAGCGGCAGTTCGGTGATCGGTACGCCATCGGCGAACAGGGCCTGATATTTTTCAAAACCCTTCTGATAGGCGGCCTCGTGGTCTTCCTGAGAAGCACCGCTCAGGTCAAAGTTATCCTGCACAGGGGGCTGACCGGTGAGCCTTGCAAAAAGTTCGTGATTAAACAGCACATCACTGCCGCCGTCAAACAGGATGTGATGATACAGCAGAGCCAGCACACAGCCTTGTCCGTCCGTATAAATCACGGCACTCACAGGAATGCCGCCGGACAGGTCATAGGGCTTATCAAGGGCTTCGGCCAACGCTTGAACCGTGTTGAGATTGTCGATTGTTTCAATGGTAACGGCGGGGATCTCATCCACCAAGACCCGTATCAGCTTGCCGTCTTTTTCACGATAAACCGAATGGAAGGCTTCATGACTGCGGAAGATATCTTCAACGGCTGCTTTCATTTGTTCCGCCGAAACACCCGCCGCTTCATAGTAGCCGATCATATTGTACATCTTTGAGTCGGGATTGAGCTTGGTTTCCAGATACATACCCGTTTCATAGGGACTGAGGGGGTATTCCGTCAGCACGTTTTTTTCGGATACGGCAGGGGCTTCAGCCTGTTCCAGTCTGGCACCGATGGCCTTGGGTGTCTTGCCGGCATAAATGATTGCTGAGGAAAGAGCGGCTATGCCGCATTCTGACTGCAAACTCATCGCCAGCAGCGAGTCGCCGCCCAGCGAGAAAAAGTTATCGTTAACACCAACCTGTCCGCATTTGAGCAGTTTTTCAAAGGCGGTGCAGAGAATTTTTTCGTATGCTGTTTCGGGAGCCGCATATGTTTCCTTGAAGGAGGCTGCCGCCGGTGGCTGAATAGCTTTGCGGTCGAGCTTGCCGTTGGGGTTCAGCGGAAAGGCTTCCACCTCTACAAAGAAACGGGGCATCATATAGTCGGGCATTTTCTTTCGCAGAGAGGCTTCAATGGCTTCAGCGGATACCGACAACCCCTTTTTGACCTTATAGAAGGCCGTCAGATAGGTCAGGCCAAATTCATTCTGAAAGGCTTTGCAGACAGCGGTTTCCACTTCCGGGTGATCGGTCACCATTCTGACCTCGATTTCTCCTGTTTCCACTCGCTGACCGTTGATTTTCACCATCCAGTCCTTGCGGTTGACATAGAGAACACTGCCGTCAGGGAGCAGCCGACCCATATCGCCGGTATGATAAAGGACACTGCTTTCGTCATCGGAGAAGCGATCCCGTTCAAAGACCTTCGCTGTCTGTTCGGGCAGATGCAGATAGCCTTTAGCCAGATGTCCGCAAATACAAATCTCGCCCTCACCTCCCTGCGGCACCTCGTTCCCGTTTTCATCGAGCAGGACGACACGGTTGTTCAGATACGGCTTGCCGATAGGGGTGTTGTCGTAGGCCTTGTCAAGGGGGAAGTACAAAGCACAGTGTGTTTCTGATGTGCCGTAAACATTGATGATCTGATATTCATCGGTGTAGAAGTCCGACAGTCTTTCACCGGCCGTCTTGACCACTCGCAGGGTGGAATCGTGCATATCCAGCCGCTTGAGCATATTCGGGTTGATATACATGACGGTAACGCCGTTTTCACGAATCGCATTCCGAACATATTTCAGATCCTTGCGTTCCTCGGTGTTCAAAATCACCAGACTGGCTCCGGCGGTCAGCGTGTCGTAAATCTCCGCTACCGACCACGCAAAGCTGAAGCTGACAAGTCCCAAGGTCACATCGTTTTCAGTCAGGGGACAGAGAACCTTATCTCTTTCCAGAGAATCATAAAAAGAACGGTGCGTATGCACAACACCCTTGGGATTGCCCGTAGAACCGGAGGTATAAATGAGCAGGGAAACATCATCATCAGCGCTTTCCTCGTTCTGTTCTATCGGAGCAAAGGCCATCGCTTCACGGATAAAGGCTTCGTCAATAATGAGCGGTGCCTGACAGTCGTTTTTGATAAAATCAACACGATCCGGCGGATACTCCGGCAGAAGCGGCGCATAACCGCACCCCGCTCTGAGCACACCGATTTCTGCCGCTATATAGTCAATACAGCGGGGCAGGATAATCGGAACAATAGCACCTGTTTCGGCTCCCTTTGCTTTGAGGGCGGCGGCTATTTGACCGGTCAGGGTGAGAAGCTCTCCGGCAGTGATACGGCGGCCGGAAAAATTCTCGGTGATCAGTGTTTTGTCACGGTACTGTTCCAATACCTGACAAAGACGGGTGGTTAATAAACTCATGTGGTTGTCCTCCTTATGTATATGAATTTGGTTTGTATCCTGTGGAAAAAGGGCTTTGTTCACGGAACCTTTGTGCCTTCCTGCTTTTTGGCTTTGCGCTTGTCACAGACCATATTGTAGCCTCTGACCATGATTTCTGTCGTCACCATGCACAGGATTGTCAGGAGCCAGCAGAACCAACTGTCAAAGGGTTCATAAAAATGCAGGGCAGAGGCCAAAAGATACGTCAGCATATGGAGCGCATAATATTTGGAAATGTGCTTGTTGTAGTAAAGAAGCTGTTTGGAAATCGGGTTCTTCGGCTGTGCCTTCGGGGAGGGGTCGATGACGAAGAAAATGATACACGCCATCAAAAGAATATGTGCCATGCTGGCCACCACGTGCCATAAATCGGGATGGGTATAGGTGACGTTGACAACACTGTAAAGATAGGTGAGGTCAAAGCCGTACTGCACGAAGAAAATAACCCACCACACCGCAGCAATCACCAGACAAATCGGGAGCAGGCAAAGATAGAACTTCTTTTTATCCTTGACTTTGCGGAAGATTCTGCCAAAGGCCACGCCGAACAGGGCATAGGAAAGGAAATACAGCGGCGTAAAGGAAACGAAGTTCGCTTCACCAATCAGCAGGCGAATGAGATAGCCCAGCACGGGAATGTCCGGAGCCTTGCCGTAAACAAACGGAGCCGCAACAGAAAGCACGGTACCCAGGATAACATACACCAGTGTATGTGCGTTCAGCTTCTTGAGCAGAGCCAGCACCAGATAGATGATACCCGAAAGGAAAAAGATGTTGGTATATTGTCCGTAGATTTCAATGCCCAACGCTAACGTGTCACGGGACGTTTCGGACAGCGACCGGAAAATAAACGGCAGAGGAAGCAAATAAGCTGCCAGGTAGGCCGCATTGTTCAGGTATTGATAAATCACAAACCGAATGCCGCTTTTGACATACTCTCCTGCCGATGCTTTTCGGGAATAGGTCGAGCCGAAGCCCAGCACAAAAATAAAGACCGCCGCACCCGACATGGAATTGAAAATATAGATGATCCGCATGACATCATCTTTGGGCGACAGGGTTCCCTGAAAGGCATGGATAATGAAAATCAGGATCATCAGAAATCCTTTCAGGTAGTCAAATTCTCGTTGTCGGCCGGTATTGACCTCTTCTTTGGCAAAGATGCTTTTCAGCACAGAAACACCTCCCATCATTTTCTGTTCTCTTCATTTTAGCACATTCTCAACAAAAAATCTATACCAAACGGAAATAAATAATAAAGAATAATGAATAATGAATAATTTTTTCCTGCGGCTACACGTTTCGTGCTGTTGCGTGCATTTGATACAGCAAGCCCAACACCTGCCGGCGGCAGAGGTTTCGTGCTACACCTATACAGCAGTACCCCAACAGCCGCCGGCGGCAGATGTTGGGGTGCTACAGATAACAGACAGGACAGAACGGTTCTGTTCTGTCAGCAGTTCACACCGCTTACCCAAAACCATAGCATAAAAAGGAGGCATTTTTATGGGATTCACAAAGAAAAGAGAAGATGAAAGCGATGCATTTTGGGAAGGTCTTAGAGAGTTCGAAGAGAGTAAAAGCGAACACATCCGTCCACAGCCGCCGACAGCGACAACGGTACCCGTTTTGATAACGAAAGAGGTTGAGTGCTGTCAGTGCGGGGACGAGTTTGTGCTGACTGTGTCGGAACAGAGATTTTTCTATCAAAAGGGACTGCACCTGCCGAAACGCTGCCGTGCCTGCCGTGCGCTGAACAAAAAAAATAACCGCCTGTCCACATAAAGTGAATAGGCGGTTAATAATGAATACTGAAAACTGAAGACTGAAAAATGAATAATGTGTAAGGAGTGCGAGCTTTCGGCACCGGCCATAGAAGCGTGAAGGGAAGAGGTCAGCTGTTTTTCCAGGGACGTTTATTTTCGAGCCAGCCTTT
>CADCOZ010000272.1 GCA_902803125.1 uncultured Ruminococcus sp. | reverse complement strand
TCAGCTTTACAGCCGCAGTCACTGCGGATAAAGTCGATACGTTCGGGCGCATAGGTATCCTCCACAAGCGCCCAGGCCGCCCCCGCCTTCCACACACCAATCATGGCGATGATCGGCATAATGCCGCGCGGCAGATTGATAAGTACAAAATCTTCTTTGCCGATGCCGTTGTCGGAAAGATAGGCAAAAACTCTTCCGCTTAAATCATCTAACTGCGCATAGGTAAGACCCTTTGTGTGGGCATCGTCAAAAAGAATCGGCACGTTCGGCTTTTCCTTTGTGTATTCTTCAAGCATTTGTAAAATGTCCATTGTATTCACCCTTTTTCATACGTCAGAATCTCGTCAAATCCGGTTACTTCAAACACATCGTTTACATCATCATTAACGCCAATCAGCTTCATGCCGCCTTTTTTCATCATCAGCTTTTGCAGTACCAAAAGCACACGCAGACCGGCCGAGGATACATAGTTAACATTCGTAAAGTCCAGAATCAGGCTTTCTACACCGTCAAGACTTTCGTTAATGCGTGCGTCCACCTCCGGAGCCGTAGCCGTATCAATTCTTCCCGCAATCATAACGGTCAGTGTGTTTCCGTCTTTCTTCTTTTTAATGTTCATGGTTATTCTCCTTTGTTGTATATTGTTTTTTAACTCAGAGGCTGTTGAGTGTCTTGACACCACGCCGCTTTTCGGCACATTTTTTTCGCTCACTGCTTCAAAAAGACTGACCGAACGCAAAGGCTCTCTGTGTCTTTTCCCTTGTCATCGCAGAAAGATGCTTCAAAAATCCGCATGGCACCGATACCGAACAGGCTCTCAGATGTGCTGAGATAAATTGACTTTGTGTCGGCTCAAAAGCCGTGACCACATCCCTTCATACCAGATTTTTTTTGATTGTTAAGATATTCTGTCCTTCTTTATACTCATACTCGACCATATCCATGGTTTCCTTGACCAAAAAAATGCCGAGTCCGCCGATTCCACGCTTTTCGACCGGTGCAGTGGTGTCGATATGCGTTTGTTCCAGCGGATTAAAGGGCTTTCCGTTGTCAATAAAGGTGATAATAACCGATAACGGATTTTCCTGCACTTCAAAGCACACTGCGGCGTTGCCGACGTTAGGGGTGTAGGCGTATCTGGCAATATTTCCAAACATCTCATCAATCGCAATCGAAATCTGCGTACGCACTTTCGGAGGACAGTTCAGCCGCTCCAGCTCCGCATTGACAAAATCAGTTACTACTTCAATATTTTTTACGGCCGCTTCAACTTTAAGTTCTTTCATCTCTCTCACCTCTTATCTTCAAGATTGTTACATGGCAGGTCAAACATTGTCAGACCGCCGGAATGAAACGCTTCTGCTGCAAAAGTGTCCGCAGCAGTACAAAGGCCGCTTTGATGCAAAAAGGTCAGTTCTCGTTATTTGACATGATCAACCATCTTCAAACGGGTATTCAAGAAGGGAATCGTTCATGTTCCTTCACTGTTCTGCCTTCGATCCGACACCCTTTTCAGAACCGCGGTATGTCAAACCGAGCATCGTCAGATCATCAAACTGAGGGGCTTCCTTTACAAAGGCATCCACGGCCGCACGAACACCGGCCAGCACCTCTTTCTGCGAAGCGCCTTTGGGAACAGCGTTAAGGCTTTCAATCGTTCGGTCTATACCGAACTGTTCACCGCCTGCATTATTAGCCTCCGCAACACCATCCGTATAGACAAATATACTGTCGCCCTTCTTGAGCGTGATTTCGGTATTCTTATACTTTGAAAACTCCATCGCACCGATGGCCAAACCGTGCTTGTCTTTCAGCAGCTCATATCGGCCGTTGATGTTGATGATGGGATACTCATGGCCGGCACTCGCAGAGGTGAGCTTGCCTGTGCTGATTTCGAGAATGCCCAGCCAAACTGTCACAAACATATTCGCATCGTTATTGATACAGACCATTTTGTTGACTCTTTGGAGGATTTCTGCCGGAGAACCGCCCATCAAAGCATGGTCGTTGATCAGAATTTTCGAGGACATCATAAACAGTGCCGCCGGAATGCCCTTTCCGGATACGTCCGCTATCACCATCGCCAGATGATCTTCGTCAATCATGAATAAATCATAGAAATCGCCGCCCACCTCTTTGGCCGGATCCATGGAAGCATAGAGATCGAAATCCGAACATTCGGGAAAAGCCGGGAAAATCGAAGGAAGCATACTTGTTTGAATTTCCTGCGCCATATGGAGTTCTGTTTCCGTGGCCGCCAATTTGGTACTCTTTTCATTGAAGATAATGCAGTACATGACAATCAGCGACATCAGGATCATACCGTATTGGCCTGAGTTGCCGAAATGCTCTATCAGAACATATTCAACGACCGGAAAGAGCATAAAAGTCATGGCCGCTGCTTTCTCTCTGCGGGAGCTGCGGCACATGAGAATCTGTATGATTGTAATAACAGATATAGCAATCAGGTAAATATCCTCCACCCATGTGAGCGGTGTCGTCTGATATACGCCGTTGGCATCAACCCCAAAAGTGAACGGATAGAAAATATTGGATACTAAGACAATGATTTCAAGAATCATCAGAACAGGAATGATGATTCCCGCCCATTTTGCCAATTTACCCTCAAAACCAAGCGTTACTCTTATATATCGGCAGAAAAGAGTAACCATCACAAGATCAAGCAGTTTGCTGACCAGACATAATGTAAAACAGAGCGTTCTCTGCTCCGGCACGAGGGATGTAAAAAACAAAACTTCATTGACCGCAAAGCAGAGGCTTACCAGAACGATCAGGAGCCTGAAATTTTGGGTTCCTTCTCCTTCCTGCCGCAAGCATCCGTAAAACAGAGCCGCACAGATGAGCGCTCCCATTGAATCCACGCCTGAATCATACAGAAACGGCTGAAGTCTTGCTTCGGTGAAAAAGGGAATGCTGAGTGCTATGATAAAAGCAGTTGATGCGATAGTAAAAATCAATCCGCATATTCTTATATCTATCATCTTTTTAATCATATCGTTTCTCCTTTATCTTTAACGTCCTCGGCAACGGTTTTTTTCTCATAACAATTGACTTCCGACCCAACGGGGCGGTTTGTCCCGCTTTTAATTGATAACAGCACATACAATCTTCTTCATTTTACTATATTTTTTATCATAATTCAATAACAGGTTCCGGATTGTCACCCCTCTTTTCACAATAATCTTATCTTAACTTATTGTTGGCGTACATAGGATTCCGCTTCAGTTCATTGAAGTCTTTCTGTTCGGCGTTTATTTTAGCATGAGTTCTTCCATTTGGCATGGTGCGGGGGTATGGGGCGGTTACGATAGGAATGGCAACAATGAAATATATGCACAAAGGACACCTGCTGTCACACAAACAGCAGGTGTCCTTTGACCATTTCATACAGGAGGTGAACAACGTGAAGAGGATATTTTTTAACAACGTGCTTGACCGTAAGCCTTTGTTTCGCTTCGGTCAACAGACAAAAGGGGCGTTCTGTCAATCC
>CADCOZ010000271.1 GCA_902803125.1 uncultured Ruminococcus sp. | reverse complement strand
CGGGGGGCATCGGGTGTATAAGTCCCACCTGACTTGCTGCCGGTGCCGTAAAACAGACTATTGCTCAAAAAGTCTGTCTTGCGAACAACGTGTTATATCATCCGGTGCGGTCACGCACGCTGACGGCACGATAGGGACACGGGATTTATTCCGTGCTTCCTTAACTCTGTTTACCTGACTTCCGTTATTTTTTCACGGGTTCAGATTTTCTTTTAAACAATTCTTTGGAATCCGCACCGGCCAAAATACCAAAGACAAGAACGCCAATCGTGCAGGTAATGGTAATGGGATTCAGCAGGCTGAAATCCTGCAGGAAAATCACCGAGATGATCACCGCCCATGCGGAATAAGTGATATTGAGAGCCATCGCTTTGGAGGCACCGATTTTAGAGATGGCTTTATAATAGAATAAATAGGACACGGTAGCAAATAAAGCGGCGGCGGCAATGATGGGTAAAAGCCAGCCGGTATTTTCGGTGAACAGGGAAACGGTGAAGCCCCAGCCGCCCACAATAGGCAAAACAATAAGACCGTGAACCAGTGCAGAGGTGATTTGACGAATCTGTAAAGCGACTTCATCGGTAACGGCATCGTCCTGCACACATTTAGCAATAATCACAGCCTCAATGCCCCAGCCAAAAGCACACATCAGGGTGCCTAAAAAGCCCAGCCAGAAGTTTGTGATATTGATATCAGGCGAATAGCTCAATCCGTAAACGCCCAATAAAGACAGAATCAGGAAGATCCAGCGATACCAAGCCATTTTTTCTTTTAAGAAAATATACGCCAGCACCGCTCCAATAGCGGGAAAGACCGCACTTGCCACCGCTCCGATGGAAGCACCCATATAAGCCACCGACAGCACATAGCCGGTCATGCCGACAGGCCCGCCGATGACAGCCGCTAACGCAACGAATTTGCCGCTTTTGGTTTTCAGGGCCTTGATGAACTGCGGCCAATTGCCCCTGACACCATTATACAGACAGGAAAATAGAGCCGAACAGGTGTCGTGCAGGAAGGTGCTGACAAACGGTGCCAAAAAAACAGCCTGTTCCGTTGCAACAAACGGTGTCATAGACAGAGCGATGCCTAAAATAATCGTTTCGATAGCCCAAGTGATACCGGCAATAATTCCAGAAAACATGAAGGTTCCTCCTATTATCCCAGCTGCTGATAGGCAGCTATATTTTTTTTCAGCCGTGCGTAGCGATGGTCTGCATATTCCTGCATAAAATCACCGTCAAACGGTACACGAGTCAGTCCCCAGAGTGTCCACAAAAAGTCAACATACAGCTTCGCCGCAATAAAATACTTTTTCTCGTCAAGAGTGGCAGGCCGTCCGAAATAAGCGGTCAATAATGCTTCATCGTTGTCGCCGTCATAATCCGCTTCAATCGAAAGACAGGATAAGTCCCACATGGCTTCGTTCATACCGGAATATTCCCAGTCAATCAGATAAAGGCGGTTATCCTTATCAAGCACCCAATTGCCCACCAGTGAATCATTGTGGCAGGGAACCTTTTGTGCTTGGCTGTGTTTATCCACGGCCGCTTTAATATCCATTACCGTTTGCTTCACAGCATCGTAATCTTCATATAGAACCACGCCGCCGTCATGAATGATTTTTTCATATAACTCTGCCATTTCAAACACTTCAAACCGAACGCCGGTATCCACGCCGCAAGTGTGCAGTTTGCGGAAAATGCGGGCGGCCTGTGAAATGATTTCCGGCTGACGCAGGACTTCTTCGCTCATGGGCTGAGGGTCAGGAATAAACCGCATGACTTTTCGGCCGTCACGGTCAAAATACAGTAAAGGGGCATCAATTTGCAGCTGACAGGCCAGTTCCGTGCTTTTTTGTTCATCGGAACGGTTAATCATTTCTTCTGTGCCTTCACCGGGGATTCTGACCAAATATTCCTGACCGTCGGATCGTGTGATTTTGTAGGAATGGTTGGTCATACCGCCCAGCCGTTGAATATCGGCAAAGGCATCATCGGAAAAGACAATAGCTAACAGTTCATGTATTTGCGGAAGGTCTGTTTCCTCAATAGTTCTGACTAATTCTGACATACCATAAACTCCTTATCTGTTTTTTTATAGCGTTAGCACCTGTTACGGAAACGCTGAATCAAAGATGGCAGGTTTGTATCAAATAGTTGGCGTACCGTTTGGCCATGACCTGCCAGTGGTACAGGCTGCTGCCCATCACGGTGCCGCCGGCTTCACGGCACAAGGCCCAAAGGTACCAATGATAGGATACGATTGCTGTATACGCTAAATAATGGAACCGGAGTGTCGGAGAAAAGCTGTCCCCGCAATAGGCCTTGATGAAACGGTCGGCTTCGTCCACCGGCCACATGGAATCCATGATATAGGCACCGACATCACAGCCGGGGTCAGCGTTGGCGGCATATTCCCAATCAATCAGAATGGTTTGCCCGTCCGGACACAGCATCCAGTTGTGGGCGTAGGTATCACAGTGACAAAAACACGGTGCCACACCATCGCCCTGACAGTGTTCATAACAGCACTGCACAGCGGCTTTCAGCTGTTCAAAACCGGTATCGGCAATACCGCCGCTTTGCTGCCGCAGAAGGGCTTCCATGCGGCCGGCTTCCTCCCATGGGGAGAACGTCCAATCCACCGACAAATTTTGACGGTGCAGATGCTGAAGTACCCGG
>CADCOZ010000270.1 GCA_902803125.1 uncultured Ruminococcus sp. | reverse complement strand
GCTTGAAAGACAACAACACAAAAGTTTTTCGCAAGATTTTCAAAGGCTTGCGGGGTGCAGGGGCAGAGTCCCTGCTGGGGTGCAGGGGCAAAGCCCTCCAACATCTCTCAGGAAATCAGGTGCTTTTTCTTTTTGCGGTAGGTGAGGAACAAGCCGACAGACAACAGCAGGGCTGCACCCGCCGCAACGGCTAATACGATCGGCAGGGGGTTGTTTTTGGGTTCCTCTTTTGCGGGCGTTTCATAACGGTAGATGACGTAAACCGGTACATCTTTGAAAAGACCTGTTGTGTTGCCGGTCATCGCCGACAGTTCCAGACCGTCAAAGGTTTCCTGACGGGTGGTATAGTCTGTACCGACTTTTCCGCTTTGTACGGCGGTTTTCAGTACCTCGCCGCTGTCCTGCAAATACAGCACGTTTACTGTGCCGGTGCCGGTGACCTGCCCCCGCTCAATCCAAACCTCACGGCTTACGGTACAGCCTTGGCTGCCCAAAACCGCATCGGTCTGTCCTTGGCCGTTGGAAAAAACAGCGTTCAGCTCTGAAAGCTGTCCGATATCGTTCAGTGTCAGGGTATACCAGCCATCCCCCAAGGTTTTGTCAGACTGCATGGCCGTGCCGCTTTCCGGTGTATAGAAGGTTTTGTCCTCGCCTTCGCCACGGGATACGGTTACCATGACCTTATGCCAACCGGCATCATTATAATAATGCAGAATCAAGGCTTCCTGCGGACATTCCGTATAATAATAATTGACGGTAATCGGTTCCTGACCCGCTTGGCCAACAGCATTGGCCGGGAATCGGGACAGGTCAATCATCATGCCGTCTACACTGCGAACAGCGGCGGTGTAGTCCTCGCCTTCCCGCAAAGAAAGCGTGGTACTTGGGGCAACACTTTCTTCGCTGCTGCTCAGCAGGGGGTTGCCTTCCTTTAGATAATTGACAGTCATTTCGACAATCTGACCGTCGAATTTTTTGTAGTAATAGGTAACGGTCTGTGGTTCCTTGGTGAACTGACCGCTTGTTTTGCCTTCTGTCCGTTCGAAATCATATTGCAGGGCCAACGCTTTGTTTTCTGCGGTAGTATACGAACTGCCGGCGGTGCCTTTATAACTGCGGGCATCAATTTGTTCGCCGGTGTCGCTGTCCTGATAGACCACACGCACCACGCAGTCGTCAGAAGTCAATGCCAGCTTATCAAAGCTCACTTTGTCGGCCAGCACCATCGCACTGCACGGCGGCACGGTAACGGTTTGGCCGTCTACGGTTCCCAATGACCGCACACCGGCTTCGGTGCCGTTCGCTACAATCGTCCACGCTGTCGGCAGGGTCTTGCCGGCCGGGGCTGTGAGGGTAACGGTTTGTGCTTCTTGGGACGCATTGAACAGCAAAGCAACTTGTGACCATTCTTTTCCGTTGGTCAGGGTGTTTTCCAGCGTATACGCCACAACACCTTCGCCTGCTTCGATAAAGTTCATCAGTTTGGCAGAAGTGGCAGACGCATCCCGGAAGGGTTTGAAGTGTTTCCGCAGTTCGATCAAGCCTTTGTAATACGACACCAAGTCGGCATATTCGGCGGCATGGTTCCAATCCAGCTGGTTCAGTGAGGTGGGGGAGATATAGCTGTTTTCATCGCCCTGTTTGGTGCGGGCAAATTCTTCGCCGGCCTGCATAAAGCTGATACCCTGTGAGGTCAGCACCAGAGCCGCCGCTAATTTATTCATCGCTACCAGTGATTCATCCCGCACCGTATAGCTCATATCGTTTTTGACCGACAGCACCAACTTATCATAAAGGGTAAAATTATCATGGGCAGAGATATACGAAACCACCTGAGAAGGCTTGCTATAGCGGGCATCGAGTACAGTATTGCCGCCAATGCCGGCTTTCAGACTGCCTCGGCTGCTGCCGTTCTGCACAAAGCCTTTTTCCAGTGCGTTGAACACATGGCCTTTGATGGCATCACGGAAACTGTCGTTAAACGCACCGACACGGTCATTCAGCAGGGTCAGATGATCCTTATCAGCTGTGACCGCTTGGGTGGATAAGTCGCCGCCTGTCCACGGTTCACCGTACAGAATAATCTTGCGGCCGTCTTTGACCTGTGTATCCAACGCTTCACGGATCGCATTCATGGTATCCACGTCATGAACGCCCATCAGGTCAAACCGGAACCCGTCAATATGATATTCCTTTGTCCAGTGCAGAATGGAATCAATCATATATTTGCGGTACATCAGGTGTTCACTGGCGGTTTCGTTGCCGCAGCCCGAACCGTCACTAAAGGTACCGTCTGCTTTCATGCGGTAATAGTAGCCGGGAACGGTCATTTCAAACCAGCCGCCCTCTGCGGTAAAGGTGTGGTTAAACACTACGTCCATAATCACGCCGATACCCGCTTTATGGAGCGCCTGCACCATCTGCTTGAACTCCCGAATCCGCACGTTGCCGTCAAAGGGATTGGTAGAGTAAGAGCCTTCCGGCACGTTATAATTCTTCGGGTCATAGCCCCAGTTAAACTCATCGGAAGTGGTGTCGGACTCGTCCACGGTGGCATAGTCATAGACCGGCAGGAGCTGAACATGGGTCACGCCTAACTTTTTCAAGTAATCAATACAGGTGGAATAGGTGCCTTCATCATTCAGGGTCGTACCCGTTTCGGTAAACGCCAGATACTTGCCTTTATATTTGGCAGAAATGCCCGAAACTTCACTGCTCGAAAAGTCCTTGATATGTATCTCCCAAACCACGGCATCGGTCGGGTCATCATACAGAATGTGTTCGTCCTTGTCCCAACCGTCCGGATTGGTGGCGGTAAAGTCAACCACCATACTGCGGTTGCCGTTCACGCCGGCGGCCTTGGCATAAATATCCGCTGTTTCACGGGTGATACCGTCCACGGTAACCTGATAGGTATAATAGCGGTTCTTCTGGTCACCGCTGACCGTTACACTCCACACGCCGTTTTCGCCTTTGGTCATGGGGGTAGTGGATAAATCCTGTGCGCCGGGTTCGTCCGAGCTGCCCGTGGCATAGAGTTTTACCGCCACTCTGGAAGCCGTTGGCGCCCAGACTTTGAAGGTGGTGCCTGTTGGCGTATAGACAGCCCCCAAATCGGTTCCGCTGTAGGCTTGTGCATCCAATTCGTGTGCCAATACCACGGTCGGGGTTTCTTTTTCTTTGTCTGCGTTCACCGTTATCATTCCTCCTGTTACTACTGCCATCGCAGCGAATATACAACATATTTTTTTCAAAAAAGGCAATCGGATCCCCCCCTGGATAATGTTTCATTATCTTTACTATTGTATCATATGCCCGCCTATAATTACAATGGTTTTTTAGACTTTTCGGTAATTTTGTCAGAAATATACAAAAGCAAGCCGACCCGTTCCTGTTGGGGAACCAATCGGCTTGCTTGGTGAATGGCTTTATCCACGGCGTTTTTTGCTTCTGCTGTAGCGAGCGCCGCGATATTTGACCGTCTTGGGCGGTTCTGCTTGGGTGGACGAGGGGGAAGAGGATTGTGGCGTATACACCTCATAGGGGCGGGTATGCTCTTCCACGGAAACGGCTGTTCCGTCAGCAGGGACAGTTTCGGATTCTGTTTCGGGTTCTGCGGTGGTATCGGCCGCCATATCGTCAATTTCGTGCTGTAAATCCGTTAACTGCTTATCGCCCTCTTTGAAGTCATAATGTACCTCGTATTTATAGGCGGGGATATTTTTCTCCTTGATGCGGCGGTAAACGAACCGGCGAATCAGCGTATAGATGACATAGGTAACCGGACCGCAGACCAACAGACCAATGATATTAAAGAACGCACTGAACAGCACGATGGCAGAAATCATGATAATCGGCGGCAGACCGATGCGGGAACCAACCACACGGGGGAAAATCAGGTTGCCTTCGATTTGCTGGAGAATCACCATGTAGATGATGAACCACAAAGCCTGCCACGGGTCTGCCGTGGCCAGTAACAGCAGTGCCACAATAGAGGAACCGATAAAAATACCGAACATCGGAATCCACGAGGTAATAGCTACCACCACGCCGCCGAGAGCCGCATACGGGAACCCGAAAAGCGTCATGCCGAGGGCTGTCAGCACACCGATAATGACACACTCGATCATCTGACCGGTAATGCTGTTATAGAAGGATTGGTTGGTGAGGGTGCCGACTTCCACCAGAAAATCGGCTTTCTTGGTAGGCAGAATGGAATAGACCAGTTTTTTGACAGATGAAGAGATGACTTCTTTTCTGGCCAGAATATACACCGCCAGCACAAATCCCAAGAATACATTGATGACAGTGTTGAAGGTGGTGGTGATAACGGTTACCGCTGAATTGACCAGTGAGGTGCCGTTGTCCTGCAAGAAGCTGACCAGCTGTTTGTTGAGCGTATCCCAGTCAATGTTGAACTGTGAAGCAACTTGACCGATGAAGTCGTCCCGCTGGCTGAGGTCGGACAGCCATTCCTGCAAATGGCCGATAACCCCCGGAATAGCTTCGGCAATTGTTTTCAGACTCTTGCCGATTTCGGGAATAATGATGATCAGGAAGGTCGCAATCAACAGCAGGAAAAAGCTGATGGACAGAATGATAGCCAAAGGCCGTCTGAGTTTTTCTTTGATCTTGCCGACCGTTTTGCCGTTTTTAGGGCGGAAAAGATGCCGTTCAATAACCTTCATCGGCACATTCAGAATGAAGATGACCACACCCGCAATGATGAAGGGAATCATCACTTCTATCAGCCAGCCGATGAACCCGAACACCAGATTCATATGGTTGAAGCTGAGATAGAAAAGGATAATGCAGGCCGCCAAGAAAAAGATGCGTACCATTGTTTTTCTGTTAAATTCCATTGTCCCACTTCCCCTTGCCTGAAAAAAATCTCACGGAGCCATGTGTCTATAGTTCGATTATAATACAGTTCATGGGTAAAGTCAACAACGGTTCTGCACCATTCACGGAAATTCATTTTGTTCCGTCAGCCACTTGGGGGAACCCCTTTTCTGGCGAAAAAAGGGAGAGCGGGTGTCCAGTGGACACCTTGGCCGCAAGGCCAAAGCGACCGGACCGAGCCGACAGGCGAGACCCCCCAAACCCCCTCCCTAAATTCGCTGTGTTTTGGCTCCTCATACATTATTATTTATTCGTTATTCTTTATTCTTTTTTTCCCCATCATGGCACGGATGGCATTCAATACGGCTATCACCATTACGCCGACATCGGCAAAAATGGCAATCCACATATTCGCCAGACCAAACGCACCCAAAATCAGGCACAGCACTTTAATGCCAATGGAGAACCAGATGTTTTCCTTGACGATTTTCATACAATGCCGTGCCATCTGTATCGCACGGGCAATTTTCAGCGGGTCATCGTCCATCAGCACCACATCGGCCGCTTCAATGGCCGCATCGGAGCCTAAAGCACCCATCGCAATTCCCAAATCCGCTCTTGTCAGCACGGGAGCATCGTTAATGCCGTCCCCCGCAAACGCCACGGTTTCCGTGGGATGATCTGCCATCAGTTGTTCTATCTGCTGAACTTTTTGTTCCGGCAGTAAGCCGCTGTAAACTTCATCAATCTCTAAGGCTTCTGCCACGGCCTGAGCCGCTTTGGCGTGGTCGCCCGTCAGCATAACGGTTCTGCGGATACCAAGCCGATGCAGCTGTTCAATGGCTGTGCGGGCGGTTGGCTTCAGGACATCGGCAATTTCAATGTGACCGAGGTATTGCCCGTCTTTTGCCACATGGATAACCGTGCCGCTGTGCGGATGCGGACAACGCTCGATGACAGCCCCTGCCGACTGCATCATTTTTTCGTTGCCGACACAGACCACCGAACCGTTGATGTTAGCCGAAATACCGTGACCGGCTTTTTCTTGTATATCCGTCACCAGACAGTCATCGTGTTCATTCGGATAGGCTTCCCGCAGGGATACGGCAATCGGATGGGAAGAATACCGTTCCACATGAGCGGCTAAATGCAGAAGGGTGTTTTCATCGACCTGACCGGGATGAATCACCGTCACCGCAAAGGTTCCCTGTGTGAGAGTGCCGGTTTTGTCAAACACCAAACATTTGACCTTGGACAGTGTTTCCAGACAGTTGGAACCCTTGACCAGCACACCTTCCCGACTGGCTCCGCCAATCCCCGCAAAAAAGCTGAGCGGAATGCTGATGACCAACGCACACGGACAGCTGATGACCAAAAAGGTTAAAGCACGGTACAGCCATGTGATCCAGTGGGCTTCCTGACCGAACAGCATCATGATAAGCGGCGGCAATACGGCCAAGGCCAAGGCACAGCCCACGACCGCCGGTGTATAGACACGGGCAAAACGGGAAATAAAGTTCTCCGACTTTGATTTGCGGGAACTGGCGTTTTCCACCAAGTCCAATATTTTGGATACCGTGGATTCCTCAAAAGCCTTTGTGGTGCGGATTCGCAGTAAACCGGTCATGTTAATACAGCCGCTGATGACTTCGTCGCCGGTCATCACGTCTTTCGGCAGGCTTTCACCCGTCAATGCACTGGTATTCAGCACCGATTCGCCTTCGATAATCACGCCGTCAATCGGGATTTTCTCGCCCGGCTTCACCACGATGACCGAACCGGCTTCTACTTCCTCCGGATCGACCTGTTCCAATGTGCCGTCTTTTTCGATGTTGGCATAATCGGGACGGATATCCATCAATTCGCTGATGCTGCGGCGGCTTCGGCCAACCGCATAACGCTGAAACCATTCGCCGATTTGGTAAAACAGCATGACCGCCACGGCTTCAACATAATGTCCTTCGCCCAGAACCGCCAACACAAAGGCGCCGATGGTGGCAATCGCCATTAAAAAGCATTCATCAAACGGCTGAAGATTCTTGATACCCTTGGCGGCTTTTATCAGAATGTCATAACCAATCACGAGGTACGGCACCAAAAACAGCAGCAGCTGCCACACACCCGACACCGGCACAAAGAGTAACGCCACGGTCAGCACCGCCGACACGATAATCCGTATCAGGGTTTGTTTCTGTTTCTTGTTCATACGGCAGTCCTTTTCTTACTTCAAGAATATTTCACAATCACTTTCGACTTTTTTACAGTTCTTGATGACCTGCTGCATTACTGTCTGCGGGTCGGCACCTTCTTCGAACTCCACGGTCATTTTCAGGGTCATAAAGTTCACGGTGGCATCTTTCACACCCTCTGTTTTCTTGGCGGCCAGCTCCATTTTGTTGGCACAGTTGGCACAATCGACATCAATTTTGTAGGTCTTTTTCATAACAGCAGCTCCTTTTTGTTGTTATTCGATTAAACAACTGTTTAATCGTTAGTCTTATTTTACCTCATTTTTTCTCCTTTGTCAAGCATAAAATTGGGGGGAAGTTCTTATCTAAGGACAGCCACTTGGGGGACTTCCCGAAATTCGCTGATTTTGACCTGCCCAGTCAGAAATCGAATATTATTCACTATTCATTATTCACTATTCATTATTCATTACTTCTGCCCCTTCCCGAAATTCGCTGGATTTTGGCACCAAACGATTAAGAAAAGGCTTTGTGAATGGGGGAAAAGCCGCCAAAAAAGGGACAGCCGAAGCTGTCCCTTGAAATGGTTAAACGTGAGTTCGATGTTTTTACTCATGTGTTGTTCTTGATGGGGGCGTGAATAAAGTTCCCTTCTTTG
Source organism: uncultured Ruminococcus sp. (assembly GCA_902803125.1). Classification (GTDB taxonomy): domain Bacteria; phylum Bacillota; class Clostridia; order Oscillospirales; family Acutalibacteraceae; genus UBA1213. The sequence goes on along the minus strand of CADCOZ010000270.1, from coordinate 1,049 downwards.
AGGAGAATGGGTATGGGTATGGGTTTAGGTGCCGCTGTCGGGACGGTGACGTTCCAGAAAATGCAGAAGGAACCGCTGCGCCAAGCTGTCAGGACGGATAGCCTTTTCCGCATCTTCCCAGCTGAACCAAGCTGCCTGATCCACTTCCTGACGGTTCAGATGTTCCAGCGATTCGCTTGTGGCGGTGCAGGAAAAATTGAGCATCAGCGTATTGGATTTCGCAAAATATTCACTCCGGTTAAAGCACAGACTGTTTACCGATAAGCCGATTTCCTCCTGTACCTCCCGCACAACGGTTTGTTCGGCACTTTCTCCCTTGCTGACATAGCCGGCCACCAAGATATTGCTTGGCCGTCCGTACTGCTGAATCAGCAGAATTTTGCTTCTGTCGGGACTCAGGACAATCATGCTGACCGCCGTTGAAAAAATAGGGAACCGCCAGCACCCGCATTTCTCACAATAGGGAGTGTCGCCTTCCTGCTCCAAAAAACGCAGGGTCAGCGGGGTGCCGCACTCGTAACAATATTTCATGATGGCGTTCTCTTATGCTTCAGCGATAACTTCCACTTCACAAAGAACATTTTTCGGCAGGGTCTTGACCGCCACGCAGGAACGAGCGGGTTTGCCGGTGAAATACTGTCCGTAAATGGCATTGAAGGCCGCAAAGTCATTCATATCGGCCAAGAAGCAAACGGTTTTAACGGCTTTTTCCAAGGAACTGCCGGCGGCCTCAAGCAGGTTTTTCAGGTTCTGCATGACCTGTTCGGTCTGTCCTTCAATGGTATCGGCTTCTACCTGACCGGAAGCGGGGTTGATGGCAATCTGTCCGGAGGTAAAAACCAATCCGTTGGTTTTGATGGCCTGTGAATAGGGGCCGATGGCATCGGGGGCGTTTTTGGTGTAAATAACTTCTGACATAGCAATAACTTCCTTTCATTTTTTGGTGTTTTTTCCAAGGGTAAAGATATCTGAAAGAATACTGAAAAATGGATAATGTTGATGGAGATCAAGTCAGCGAATTTAGGGAGGGGGAGAAATAATGAATAATG
>CADCOZ010000269.1 GCA_902803125.1 uncultured Ruminococcus sp. | reverse complement strand
TTGATGGCCGAAACCGTGCCGCTGGTCAGCGAATTTGAAAAATTGGAACCGCCCGGACAGCCGATGGCAAAAACCACCTGTCCGACAAACAAGCGGGTCGAATCGGAAAATTCCGCCGGTGTCAGCTTTTCCGCATCAATTTTCAGTACCGCTATATCGGTCTTTTTATCAACACCGATAATCGTTCCCAGATACTGCACCCCGTCATAGGTGGTCACCATCACACCGGTGGAGGTATTGTCCTCCAGCACATGGCTGTTGGTGGCAATATAGCCATCTTCCGACAGAATAATGCCGGAACCGTCTCCGATTTTGTCCATGACATAATCACTGCCGGAACGATACGAGGTAACGCACACCACCGAGGGAGCCGCCTTGCGGTAGGCTTTGCTGGCGGTGTTATCACCGATTTCGCCGGATTCCTCCACCAAAGAAATCTGCGGGCCGTCAGGGTCTGGGGCAGCGTCCGGTGCATCCGGCAGGGAATATTCTTCCGCATAAGAAATCGTTGTGCGGTTATAGGGAATCCGTTCATTATCCGATTTGAGTTCAACCAGTTCGGAACGTCTTATCATATAATAAACAAAAAAGATAGCCATGGCTGTCAGCATGACACTGATGACCCACAGAAGCGACTTAAAAAGCAACAGCTTTTTCGGTCTTTTCAGTTCCGCATAGGGCGGGAATAAAAAGTCATCTTCCGAGAGAACGTCCTCCGCAGGCGAGGAAACAGCCGGCGGCTCACCGATTTCTGTCCCTACGGGTTCTTCGGCTCGATAGGTCATCGGCTGTACCGGATCGTTTTCCGGCGGTTCGTCACGGGGAACGGCCGGCGGCCTTTCCGGCGGCTGTTCATGCACTTTTTCAGCCGGACGAGATAGGCTTTGCTCTTCCCCTTCCCTTTTTTCTTCTTCCCACATGAACAGATGTCCCTCCTTTACGATTTCTTTTCATGCTTTTTGAGCGGGGGATTTTTCGGCAGATAGAAATCAAATTCGGTATAGTCCCCCACTACGCTTCTGGCGGTAATATCGCCGCCGTGCATACGGACAATACTCCGTACCAGATATAAACCGAGTCCCAGTCCTTTTTTATCTTTACTGCGGGACTTATCGGTCTTATAGAAACGGCCGAAAATCAAATCCACTTCCGAATCTTTAATACCCATACCGCTGTTTTTGATAATAAAGTCAATCTGTTCTGCGTGTTCCACGATATTGAACGCAATATAGCCGCCTTCATTGGTAAACTTTACGGCATTCTCCACCAAATTATAAATGACCTGATGGAGCAGATCCTTATCGCCGTAAATATAAATGGGCGTGAGGGTATCCAGTCCGCGAATTTCAATATTCTTGCGGTCAACCTCCTGCTCAAACGTCAGGATCACATTGATCAGCACCTCCAGCAAATCGAACCGCTGGAAGTTCAGCTTTAATTCGCCGCTGTCAATTCTGGACAAATCGAGCATGGAACGCACCAGCCGTGACAGCCGCTTCACCTCGTCAGACACAATGTGCAGATAGTAATCCTGCCGATCCTTCGGAATCGTGCCGTCCAAAATACCGTCAATAAAGCCGGCAATCGTTGTCATAGGTGTTTTCAGCTCATGCGACACATTCGCCACAAAGCTCTTGCGGATCATCTCGGAAGAGGACAGCGACTCTGCCATGTTGTTAAAGGCCGTAGCCAGTTCTTTAATTTCATCATTACCCGTTGCCGTAACACGAACGCTGAAATCGCCTTTTCCGAACTGCTTGGCCGCTGTTGACATCTGCCGAAGCGGACGCACCATATTATACGAGAACACACCGATAGCCAAAATGGACATGGACAATGTTGCAATCGCCGCCAGCACAAAGATTTGCATGACCATACCGGTAAAGCTGTCAATATCTTTGGTGTTGGTGGTGACAATGACGGTTCCCACCACCCCATAACCGTCACGGGTGGTAATCAGGCGGGTTGAAATATACCGTTCTTCCGGATAGATACCGCCCAAGGTTCCTTTTTCAAAATACGAGCTTTGGCTCAGGGCTTTATCAATGCTTTCCGAATGAAGCGGCATTCCCGACACCACATTGGGATTTTTCGATACCGCCATCACCACACGGGCATTATTATCCACCACGATAATATCCGAGTCCATATCGGCCGCATACACCTGAAGGAACTCTCCCATATAACGGGCATAGCTTTCGTTGATCCATTCAAACGGTACCGCTGTATCGTTGGTATAAAAATGACTTTTCACATTCGTTCGGATATACTCCGCAATACTCTCCGACCGTTTGGTCAGCGTATTATGCTTTTCGTTGTACCAGTAGCTGGAAATGGTCATGGTCAGAATAATGCCCAAAATCAAAAAGCTCAGAAAAACAATGATAACGCTGACGTTCATGTACTTCAGGAATAAGGACTTGCCGGAAAAGAATTTATGCTTTCGTTTCAAATTTATAACCTACTCCCCATACCGTTTTCAAAACCCACTTATCTGAAACGCCCTCTAATTTTTCTCTCAATCGCTTGATGTGTACATCAACGGTTCTGGAATCGCCGTAATAATCAAATCCCCAAACCTCGTCCAACAGCTGATCACGGGTAAAGACCTTGTTCGGGTTGCTGGCCAAATGGTAAATCAGTTCCATTTCTTTGGGCGGTGCATCAATCTGCTCCCCACGCACCCTCAGTTCGTAATTGGTCAGGTTGATAACCAGCCCTTCATAGCGAACCTCTTTTTTCTTTTCCTCCATCGTATCATCAAAAACAGGGCCGCCGCCGGTGCGTCTTAAAACCGCCTTGATACGAGCCACGATTTCCTTCGCTTCAAAGGGCTTTACCACATAGTCATCGGCTCCCAATTCCAAACCAAGCACCTTGTCGAATACCTCACCCTTCGCCGTCAGCATAATAATCGGACACTGTGAGGTTTTGCGAATCTCTCGGCAAACCTGCCAGCCGTCCAGCACGGGCAGCATAATATCCAGCATGACCAGATCCGGTTTTTCCGTCTTGAATTTGGTAACCGCCTGACCGCCGTCATTGGCAATCACCACTTCATAACCGTCCTTTTCGATATACAGCCGCAGCAGTTCGCAGATGTTAATATCATCATCTACAACCAAAATTTTTCCCATACCCATATTATCATCACCTTTGTTTCATTTCGTTCACAATCAATAGCATCACCGTATGCATTATTTACTGTTTTATATATTATACCATAATAAGATTCATTGTGCAATAATAGACTTTCTTCGAACACAGAAATCAATTTTGCCCCGGTCAGCCACTTGGGGGGGAACCTTTTTCTATCGAAAAAAGGAGCGCAGGTGTCCGGTGGACACCTTGGCCGCAGGCCAAAGCGCCCTGACCGAGCCGACAGGCGAGACCCAAAGCCCTCCAACATAAGGAATCACTTTAATTCTTGACGGCGGACAGTCAGAAGGCTAATCAAACCGGCTACTACAAAATAAACGGCCGACACCAAAAACGGCACATAGGCTTCGTTATACAAACAAAGCTGTGGGGTGGCCGTCAGGGTCTGGAAAATCCACAAACGGTTCAGCACATCACTACAGTTATACGCCATGGAAATAATTTGCAGAGCAGAAGAAATCAGCATGGGCATAATCAGAGAAAAAGCGATGGCATGACCGGTGCTTTTCATCATAACCGCTATCATGACATATAAACCGGCTACCGCTAACATTTCCGCTAAATAGGCCGCCAGTATCAGGAGCATCTGCCCCGCTGAAATGTCCGCACTGAAGCCGTACAGCGCACAGCCTACCACGCCGCTGCCAAGTACATATACCGCCGCTACCATCAGCATGATCAGCATGGAAAACAACAGCTTGGAACCGTACACCGCCGTCCGGTTAAAGCCTCTGGAAATGGCATTTTTGGCGGTTCCCATGGAATACTCCGAGCCAACAAAAATACTGATGACTACCGCCGCAATATACAACAGATTGGTATCGGCCAAGGCTGTGCTGATATAAGACCACAGCGTTTCATTGGGAATGATCATGAGCATCTCGTTCACCGCTTTTTCATTCGAACCGAACGCTTCCATCAGCGAACGGGTGGCTTCCAAATTATCGCCCAGCATTTCCCATGCCATGTGATAAAGCAACGCCATCATAACGCCCATTCCAAACGCCGTTATCAGGCAGATGAGCAAACTGCGGCTTTTTCTCAGCTTATAGCCGTCTGAACGCATCAGTCCCATCATACCGATCCCTCCTCCATTCTGCGGATAAAATACTGTTCCGCACTGTTGTCATCACTGCTGATACCGGAAACTATAATATTCTCGGCAAACATGGCATTGGTCAAGGCTCCGATATTCTCTATCGGCTGACTGACTATCAGCAAATCATTTTCAATGCTGACCGCATCGGCCGGCAGCAGACGAACCGCCACCTTTGCGGCTCGCTGGGGGTCATTGGTGCGGATAACGGTACGAGCTACACAAATCTGCCGCAGCTGTTCGGCGGTGATTTCCTCCACCAAATGACCGCCCGCAATAATCCCGTAGCGTGTTGCCATTTTTTCCAATTCGCCCAGAATGTGGCTCGAAATGAAAATGGTCTTTCCCGCTCGGTGCAGGTTCAACAACAGCTCACGCATCTCTACAATGCCTTTGGGGTCAAGGCCGTTGATCGGCTCATCCAGCACCAGAAAATCCGGATTCCCTACCAAGGCCATGGCAATCCCTAACCGCTGTTTCATGCCCAAGGAAAAATTCGATACCCGTTTTTTGCCCGTGTCCGCCAGTCCAACGGTTTTCAGCAGTTCCTGCGAATGCTTTCTGTCGGCTCTCAACATTCTTGTATAAAGTTCAATGTTTTCCTGTGCCGTCATGTTTTTGTACAGGGAAGGTCCCTCCACCAAACTGCCCGTTCTTTTTCGAGCCGCTGAAAGCTCCTGTCCGTCAAAAAAACGAAACGTCCCTTCCGTGGGCGGGGTCAGTCCTAAAATAGTGCGGATAAACGTGGTTTTTCCTGCACCGTTTTTCCCGACAAACCCGTAAATCTCGCCTGCACGAACCGTAAGGGAAACCTGATCCACCACATTCGTTTTCCGATATCTCTTTGTCAGATGGTCTGTCTGCAATACATAATCCATATGGACACCTCCAAATTATACTATTTGTATGATTGCAATAAACTTTACAGATTGTAATGGTTCTTTCCGTAAATCAGTCGTCCCGTTCCTCTATTTCCAGAATAATGCGGGACTGTTCCAAGTACATGACGGTAAAAACCTCTCCCCGCTGTGCGGCCTCGTGCATTTTGACAAAATCATCCAAACAAGGGGCTTTTCCATAGATATATCCGTCTGACAGCCGGATTTTATAGTTGACCTGCATCTGATAATAACCGCTCTCTATCTCAAAAATCGGCACCAATTCTGTTGTAACATAGGCCCGGTTCTCAATATCCTTTTTTGCGATGGACTGCCGGTTCAGGGGAAATCCCCTAATTTTGCGTTTCGCCGTTTCTCGTGTCATGCTTTCGCCCCCGTTTTATACTATTTGTAGTGTTCTTAATATTTATACTTTTAGTAGTATACTATTTGTATTCTATACAGCTATTTATTTGCAAATAAATACTGTTCGTATAATACATACTGTATTTTTCTATCAATCAATACAATATGTATATTTTCCTAATATTATACAAATCCGCATAATTATACATTTTGTATATCTTCACAACATATTCCCGCTTGTATATCTCATATACTTCACCGTATAAACACAGAAATCATTTATACTGTTCGTATAATATACAATCAGTATATCAAAAATCCGATTCTTCCTCATAGTCCGCAATCACCTTCAGAAAGGCTTCTCCATATCGTTCCAGCTTATATTGTCCGATACCTTTTATGCGGGACAGCTGTACTAATGTGCGTGGTTTGAAAGCGGCCATTTCCCGCAGGGTTTTATCCAGAAGCACCGAAAAGGCCGGCACTCCTTCCAAATACGCCAAACGGAAGCGTTCTTTTTTCAAGCGGCTCAGCAGGGCTTCATCAACCGGCTGTTCCTGTTCGATCCGAACTTGTTCTCTCGGCAGAATATACTTATCCACGCTGTCATGGTTACAAACACTGCACCGGCGGCACGGCGGCGTGAATGACTCCCCGAAATACTTCAAAATCCGCTGACGCAAACAGGTGTTCGACTTGGCATAATATGTCATCAGCCGCAAACGAAAACGTTCTTCTTCCCGAAACTGTTCCTGCTGGGCGGTACTTTCGCCGGTATCCTGACCGTGGTTAATAAAGTATTCGCACACCTTCACGTCACTATAGCTGTACAGCATAATGCATTCAGCCGGATCGCCGTCACGGCCGGCACGGCCTGCCTGCTGATAATAATCCTCTAAGTTGGACGGCATATTATAATGCAGTACACACCGCACATTCGGCTTATCAATGCCCATACCAAACGCACTGGTGGCCGCCATAATGCGTACCTGATCATATAAAAATGCCTCTTGGTTTGTTTTTCTGTCCTCATCGCTCATGCCCGCATGATAAGGCAGAGCCGAAAAACCGTTGGCCTGCAATAAATTGGCAACTTTTTCTACCGTTTTGCGGGTACTGCAATAAATAATCATGGGCTGATCGCCGTTTTTTTTAACATAGTCCAGCAAAAACCGATCCTTGTCCACGGGCTGATAAACCCCGAAATAGAGGTTTTCACGGTCAAAACCCGCAGACAGCATAAACGGCGACTGTAGAAGCAGACGTTCTGTAATATCTTTCTGCACTCTTGGCGTGGCCGTAGCCGTAAACGCCGCCACCACCGGACGGTGCGGCAGTTTTTGGATAAATTCTGCGATTTTCAGATAGCTTGGGCGGAAGTCATGTCCCCACTGCGAAATACAGTGGGCTTCATCAACGGCTATCAAAGCAATATCGCTGTAACACGCAAAATCCAGAAACCCTTCTGTGGTCAGGCGTTCAGGTGCCACATAAATGATTTTATACATTCCCTGCTTAGCGTTAGCGATAGCCAACTGCATCTGACGGGGTGTCAGCGTACTGTTCAGATACGCTCCCCGCACACCAATGGAACGCAGCGCCCGCACCTGATCCTGCATCAGCGAAATCAGCGGCGATATAACCAATGTAATGCCCGAAAACAGCAAGGCCGGTATCTGATAACAAATAGATTTGCCGGCTCCTGTCGGCATAACCGTTAGTGTATCCCGACCCTCTATGATATGGCGGATAATATCCTCCTGCCCCGATCGGAAAGAGGTGTATCCGTAATATTGCTGTAAAATTCTCTTCGCCTCTATCATGTTCACTGTTCGTCCCTCGCTGTTTCCCGCCAGCGTGACGCTGGACCCGTGTTGACGGCCGTGCCTATATTGAAACAAATAAATTATACTACACTTCTGCTCAGATGGCAAGATGATTTGCCCCTCCCTTGGGGAAACAAAAATCCGCTTTCGGGGGGACTTTCACTTGAAAGTTCCCTTGACAAAACCGCACACGACAGCTTGACTTGTTTCATAGAATGTGATACACTATCTATCAATCATACAAAAGGAGGTTCGTTGATCATATGGAAAACGCAAAAGAGATTTTCGCATTTTATAACAACGGTGCGGAAATCGGCCGTCTGGAAAGCGGCTTGGGCATGGTAGAGTTTTACCGAACAAAGGAGATCCTTTCTCAGTATCTGCCGCCGGCCTGTACGATTTATGATATCGGCGGCGGTATCGGAAAATATGCCGAATGGCTTGCTGAAAACGGTCATGATGTCACAATGATAGAATTAGCACCGACGGCTGTTGATTATGCCGTGAAGCATATGAAAACACCGTATACCGCAGAGGTCGGAGATGCCCGAAAGCTGAACCAACCGGATCAGAGTGCCGATGTTGTCCTGCTGATGGGGCCTCTGTACCATTTGCAGAACGGGGACGATCGAAAAAAAGTCCTCTGTGAAGCCTATAGAGTTCTGAAAAAAGGCGGCTTGCTGATAGCGGCCGGCATTTCCCGATTCAGCACCACCACTTGGGCATTATCAAAGTACGGCAGGGAAAACAACTTTCTTGACGATGATATTTATATGAATATGCTTCGGCAGGAATGGTCCACAGGGGAACATCATCGTCCGAAGGAATATCCCTTTTTTATTGCAGATGCTTATTTCCATACCACCGATGAATTGAAGCAGGAATTATGCGATAACGGATTTACCGTTATCAATTATCACGCCGTGGAGGGCAGTGTTTGGATTACGCCGACACTTGAGGAAAAATGGAACGACCCTTCGAGCAGAAAACGACTGCTTGAAATCATTCACGCCACCGAACACGAGGAATCCGTTATGGGCATGAGTCCGCACGTTTTGATGATCAGCACAAAAGAATAACTGCCAAAAACGGTCTTGACACCCACCGAACCGAAATGCTTTCGGCTGTATGGGTGTCTTTTTTGTGCATTTGTCAGCACTTGACCAACACAAAAAAGGACTGCCGAAGCA
>CADCOZ010000268.1 GCA_902803125.1 uncultured Ruminococcus sp. | reverse complement strand
TAAAAAATGTTGGAGGGCAAAGCCCTCCAACATTCTAATAGTCGGTGAACATGAATTCGGCCCAGGAGTATTGGCTCATGTATTCGCATTGGTAGGCGTTGACGGCACCGGCATCTAATTCCTGAAAGCGGTAGTAATCGCAGTCGAGAACATCGGGATTGACCGCAAGGGCGTTATAACTGCGAATGACCGCTTCCTCTGCTCCGACCGCCTTCAGGCTCTTAATCATGGCATAAATATAGGTTTGCAGAAGATTTTGCAGTTTTTTGTCATACGGTTCGTCCTCAAAAATGGCGGCAAAGATTTCTCTTGTGGTGCAGGAACTGCCGTGCCGGTGGACAAGATAGGCAAATACTTCTTTGGACTTGCTTCTTTCAAAGCGGACGTGTTCGCCGGCGGGCGTGAACACATCAAAATTGCCGAAACACTGAATCCGCAGTTTGGCGTTCTTTTTCGGGAGAATCGGAAACCGCAGGTCGTCCAGTTCTCTGGCTACCTCTTCTTTGGTGACGGGCTTCATGATATAGCCGGAGGCCTTCATATCCATCGCATCGCCTTTATATTCCGAAAAGCCCGTGACAAAGATAATATTCATCTTGGGGTTGATTTCTTTCAGGCGTTTTGCCACCTCTACACCGTTCATACCTCTCATATGAATGTCTAAAAAGGCAACGTCACAGCCGTCTTTTTCGGCTTCCTCCAACAGCTCCCTTTGTTTCAAAAAAGCATGAACCTGTGCTTCCGGTTTGGCTTTCTCAACAGCAATGGTCAGCATTTTGAGTGCTAACGGTTCATCATCCAGACACAGTATTTTCATGTGGCTGTCCCTCCTTTGGTAAAATAATAGTGGCCGTGGTGCCTTGGCCGATGGTGCTTTCAACCCGTATTTCACCGCCGCACAGCTCCTTGACACGCTGACGGGTGTTTTCCATGCCGACATGAGAGCGGCCGTCTTGTTTGAGGGGAGCGGCCGTATCGAAGCCCACGCCGTCATCGGTAATAATGATTTCAAAGGAACTATCGGTTTCCCGTGTGGCAATTGTAACGGTGCCGCCGTTTTCCGCCATGCCGACACCGTGCTTGACGGCGTTTTCAACCAACGGCTGTATACTCAGCTGTGGCAGGACAAAATCTGTTGCTTGAATGTCATACTCAATTTGCAGCAGATCGGCAAACCGCAGTTTCTCAATATACAAATACTTTTTCAGGTGTTCGAGTTCCTGCGTGAACGGAATCGGCTTTTTCTGCTTGAGGGAATCCATATTGCCCCGCAGGTATTTGGCAAAGGTAATGGTGGCTTCCTGAGCGGTATCGGGGTCAATCTGACACATCATAGCGATGGAAGTCAGGGCATTATACATAAAATGCGGCTGAATCTGACTGACCATAATGCCAACCTTGGCTTCGTACAGTTCTTTTTGTACCTGCTGGTAGCGAATGGCTTCTTTATACTGCCGGCGTAAATCAAAAATGATTCTGATGATTTGGTAAACCATAATGATCATCAAGCCATAGTTAAAAAAGCGTTCCTCCGACAAGAAAAGATAACGGTCAAGGATATCCAATACCAGTGTGACCACCAGCGGACTCCATGATACCAGAAAAATCAGGGCATGGCGATTCCTTTTTATTTCCATACAAAGCAGGACGACCATGACAGCGGCACAAACGGCGATGACCCCAAAGACATACGGCATGGTGGCGGTCAGGTCAATGGCGGCATATTGCTGTAGTATCAGAACGGTTATAATGCTGATGAAAAATAGACTAAGGGTGATGTTGCCAATGATTCTGCTGACCAGCAGGGTCATATGGGACTTAAAGTACAGCAGGATGGCGGCCATCAGCAGATAGCTTGTCAGGCGAACAATCATCATGCAGACAACAGGGTCTAAGACCCACATATTCAAAAAGTCGCTGATATTGGAGATAATCATATACAATCCCCAGAAAAAGCACAACGCCCCAAAGGTCAGGTATTTGAAATTGACCTTTCCCAAAATAAAGCCGCACAAGGGAAAGAAGAAGATACCGAAAAAGCAGACGAGGGAAAACAGCAGTACCCACGGCAGGCTTTCAAAGAAGAAGGTCATATAGATAGCGTTTTCCAGTCCCAGTGAAATGGTAAAGCAGTCTGAAAATTTGGCATCGAACGCATAGGGGTAGTCAATTTCCAGCGTGATGGGAACGGTGCCGTTCATAGCTTCTTCGGGCCAATAGCTCATATCCAGTGTGCTGATCCAATAACCGGGGGTGTTGGGGCATGTTTCTGAGGGACTCAAATCGATTATTTCGGCAGGCGGTTCGGTGTATTCATAACTTATCCAAACCTCATCACCGACTTTCAGGCTATACCAGACATTTTTTGAATAGATCGTCAGATAGGAATAGGTGTAAGTTTCCTCCAGCGGTTTGCCACGAAAAACAATGTGATGAAAATGTTCTTGAATAGACTGGTCAGGCTGAATAGGTTTCCATTCGCCGCCATCTGCGGAGTATTCGCCTTCCAGCATCATGGAAAGGTCGAGCGTGAGTTCTGACTTAAAGAAGTATTTGCCCATCAAAACGCCCATCCAGACAAGCAGGGTCGCCATGAGAGCCACGATAACAGCCGCCCACACTTTCCCGCCAAGCATTTTTTTCATAAGCCGCCCCTCCTTTCCTCCGTTCCGACAATTTACTTCATCTGTCCTTCATTATAGCACATACGTCATGGAATGTCTACTGCACT
>CADCOZ010000267.1 GCA_902803125.1 uncultured Ruminococcus sp. | reverse complement strand
TGCCAATGGGTGTCCGCATTCACATACCATCCGCTGCCCTTATCAATATGGATATCGGAATAGGCACTGAACGAATACAGCAGGTCACCGCTGCCGGACGACAGACGTTTCGCCGCCGGCAAAGCATATTCCGCCTTAACGGAACTCATATCGGTTCCGTCCTTACACGCAACGATTCGTGTTGCACCCGCCGGAATTGCCGTATGGTATCCCAGTTTCACGCTCTGACTTTCTCCTGCCTTCATGGTCAGCTTGGCGAACCGGCTGAAGCCGTCCAAAAGTCCTTGGTCATCCGCCCAGAACAGGCGATAGGTGCCTGCATCGCCGGCCGTCAGGGTAATGGTTCCCTGTGCATAGCCCGCTTCCCCTGCGTCCTCGCCGCTGAACTGACAGCTGAGTCCCGTTGATGCGGCCTCTGCGACAATCGTTGAGCCGGCCGCCCCTGTTGCCATTCCTCCGACCAGCAGTATTGCCGCTGTCAATACGGCCAGTCCTCTTACGGTTTTCTTCATAGAATGTTCCTCCTTTGAATAAAATGTTGAGATTATATAGTTTTTATCCACATTATACTATCATTTTTCATCAAAGTCAATATTCTGACATCAGGACAGCCACTTGGGGGAAAACTTTTTCCGGCGAGCGGGTGACCCCGCAGGACTTAATGTTTTCCCCCAAACCCCTTTTCAAAATTCGCTGATTTTTGGTTTCTTCAAACTAACCACTAACCACTATTTTGGGGTTCGACATTCTTCGAGTATCTTCTTTGGCAGATGGGATTATAATCATTCTTGGTTGTGCAGAAAGGATGATGAAAATGTTTAGCAAAGATATCGGAATAGACCTTGGGACAGCCAATACATTGGTATCTGTGAAAAACAAGGGCATTGTGGCTCGTGAACCTTCTGTTGTGGCGGTGGACGTGCGTTCCGGTCGGGTGCTGGCGGTGGGACGTGAAGCCAAAGAAATGATTGGACGAACGCCGGGGTCAATAGCGGCGGTGCGGCCACTGAAGGATGGCGTTATCGCTGACTTTGATATAACCGCCGCCATGCTGAACCGCTTTAGCCGGCGGGTGGTCAGGGGATCCGCTTTCAGCAAACCGAGGATTGTTGTCTGTATTCCGTCGGGCTGTACGGAAGTGGAACGCAGAGCCGTGGAAGATGCTGTTCATCAGGCCGGTGCCAGACAGGTGGAACTGATTGAGGAACCCATGGCGGCGGCGATGGGAGCCGGTCTGCCGGTGGATGAACCAACGGGCAATATGATTGTGGATATCGGCGGCGGTACCTCAGAGGTGGCAATCATTTCCTTGGGCGATATTGTCACGGCCTGTTCGGTACGGGCGGCGGGGGATAAATTCGATGATGCCATCGTGCAGTACATCAAGAAAAAGCATAATCTGCTTATCGGTGAACGAACGGCAGAAACCATTAAACTGCAAATCGGGTCGGCCTATCCCTATGAAAACGAGGGCAGTATCCAAATCAAAGGCAGGAATCTTTCTGATGGTCTGCCCAAAGATGTGATGATATCAGCCCCCGAAGTCAGAGATGCCTTGGCAGAGCCGCTTTCCATGATTATTGATGCTATCCATTCAACCCTTGAACAGGCACCGCCGGAGCTGTCCGCTGACATCATCGACAACGGCATCACACTGACCGGCGGCGGGGCTTTACTGCGGGGAATAGACCTTTTGGTGGCACAGGAAACCTCTATGGCTGTCCGTATTGCCGACAATCCTCTTGACTGTGTGGCCAACGGCACCGCTTTGAGAATGAAGAACGGCCGTGCTACAGCGTGAACAAGAAATAAATAATAAAGAATAACGAATAAATAATAATGTTGATGGAGGTCAAGTCAGCGAATTTCGGGAGGGGGCTTGGGGGAAACCCTTTTTTCGCTAGAAAAGGGGTTCCCCCAAACCCCCTCCCGAAATTCGCTGACTTGGCCTCCATCAACATTATTCATTATTCATTATTCACTATTCATTATTCATTACTTCTCCCCTCCCGAAATTCGCTGACTTGACCTCATCAACACTATTATTTATTCGTTATTCTTTATTATTTTCTTCTCCCCTTTCGAAATTCGATGACTTGACCTGTCAAAATGTGGTTTTAGTCGTTTTACTCAAAATGATAAAGCAAAATTTGCGAAATAGATTTCCGTGCCGTCAAATGCATTTTTGCAGGGAATCCGCTGTGCTAAAGACGGTTTCAATCACCTTATCGGAACATTCCGGCGAATAGCGGAAGCGGTCAATGTGGTGACCGGTATAGAAATACTCCGGCACAGCGGGATGATATTCGTCCTCAAAGGTATCAATGATAATGAGTTTAATTTTCATACGCTTGGGAATGATGTTTTTGATATACACACTGGCCTGCTGACCGGGACGGAGATGTTCTTTCATTTCGGCCAGTCCCGCCAAGTTCGGAGCCAGCTCCACAAAGGCACCGTAATCCTCCACAGAACGGATAATGCCGGCCACGGTTTCCCCCACTGCAAAACGGGCGGCGTTTTCTTCCCAAGTGCCAAGCAGTTCTTTATGGCTCAGACTGATGCGGCCGTTTTCGATGGATTTGATGATGGCTTTAATTTCCAGCCCGACCGACAGCCGTTCTTTGGGGTGGTCAATACGGGAAACGGAAATGGCATCAATCGGCAAAAGCGATACAATCCCGCAGCCGATATCAGCAAAGGCACCAAAGGAATCGAGGTGCGTAATTTTTGCGTCAATAATATCCCCCGGCACCAAAGAGGTGATATATTCCCGCCAACAGCGTTCCTGTGCCAAGCGGCGGGACAGAAAAGCAACGGGTCTGCCGTCCTCTGTCTTGCCAAAATCGGTTATCACAAAGCAAACCGGACGATTCACACGGGAAATGACCGCAATATCCCGCACGGTTCCTTCACGAATGCCGATAGCCCCTTCTTCACGGGGAATAATGCCTTTCATGACCCCTAAATCCACCGTTAAGTTATGCGATGAGTCGCAGACAATGGCACGAGCCTCCAAAATTTTTCCTTCGTAATAGGCTTCTGTCAGAGCCGCCAACGATTGGAGCGAAGAAAGATTCTCCACCGTATTCATCAATTTGCCTTCAGGATAGTATCCTGCCATTTTGCCTTCATTCCTTTCTGCTGAGGCACTGCCTCAAAACTTTTTCTCCACATCTATATGAGCGTCTTTCAAATAATATGCCCTGTTGGAACTTTGTTGGGGCTTTGCCCCAAACCCCACCAAGGGCTCTGCCCCTGGACCCCGTTGGGGGAAAACTTTTTCTGGCGAAAAAAAGTTTTCCCCCAAACCCCCTTTCAAAATTCGCTGATTTTATCTTGCCGGTAGGATATCAAAATATTATTCATTATTCACTATTCATTATTCACTATTCATTATTTCTCCCCCTTTCAAAATTCGCTGA
>CADCOZ010000266.1 GCA_902803125.1 uncultured Ruminococcus sp. | reverse complement strand
TTTGCCGGAATACAGGAAGAATTTGCGCGCAAGGAAATTCCACATAAACGCGATTGCCGTCGAGACGATTTTTCCGATCATCTGATAGGCGACAGTTTTGTCTGCGAGCCATAGCTCAAAGAGCTTTGTGATGCCGAGCGTTAGCAGCAGTCCGACCAGTCCGATGGCTGCAAAACCCAGAAACTCAACAAGTTTGTTACTGACCTTCGAGGTCTTGAAAATCCAGAGCGTGCTGATGAGGTAGTTCACAATCAGTCCCAGCAGGAATGACAGACCGTTTGCTGCGACTGCGTGGCTGTCATGAAACAGATAATGAAACAGCAGGAAGGATGCGCCCCAGTCTACGACCGTTGCCAATCCGCCGACAAAGCAATACCGGAAAAACTGAATCAGGGTGTTCTCGGTATCACCGACAAACAGCCGACCGAACTGCTTTTTTTTGCATATTTCCTTGATTTCGTCGGTTGCTGCGCTCATCCTTTTTTCTCCTCGTGATATTCCTGCTCGGTATTGACATTCCAGATGTTGGATTTATCTGTCTTTCCGGATTTGATGTTGTCCACAGCCTCGAACGCGGTTGCCATGGAGTGATCCATATTATTGTAGCGGTGCTGACCGTTTCTGCCGATGCAGTAGAGGTTGTCGAAGCGGTTGAGGTAGGAGACAAGCTCATCAATGTGCGCATAGGTATCAAAGTAAGCCGGATATGCTTTCTTGATCTTTTCTCTGTGAGAATCGAGAATCTCAGTAGTTTCGTCGATGACGCCCATCTTCTTGAGCTCCTTGACAGCGCCTCTGACGGTTGCCTGCTCTGAGAGATTCCAGAACTTGTCACCCTCTGCGCAGAAATATTCCAGACCGATCCAGACGGTGTGTTCCGGATCCTGTACCATGTACGGGGACCAGTTGTTGAAAATCTGGATTCTGCCGAGCTTCACGCCGACATCCTGCACATAAATCCAGCAGTCGGGAACGATATTGCCGAGGGTTTTGACCTTTGTTTTGTTTTCCAGATCCAGACGGTTCACCAACAGGCCGACCGTGACAAAATCACGATAGGGCAGACCTTCTGCAATATCGGTAATGGCTCGTTCGGGGGTCTGACCCGTCAAACCCAGTACCAAATCCTTGACCGGCATCGAAGAGATGAACACATCGCCTTCAATGGTAACATCGCCGTTTTCGGTTTCGCATACAACAGCGGTAATTTTATTGTCCTGACAGACAATTTCCTTGACCTTGTGACCCTTCAGCAGGGTCGCACCCTTTTCCACGGCTCTATCGGCGGCCAATTCCCACAGCTGACCGGGGCCGTATTTGGGATACCAAAATTGTTCAATCAAAGAGGTTTCAACATTTTTGCGTTTTTTCTTGCCGCCGAACATCTTGGAAAACATATCCTTCAGGACAGCACGAATGGAAAGTCCCTTAACACGCTGGGAACCCCAATCCGCAGAAATTTCTCGCGGGTGACGTCCCCAAAGTTTTTCGGTGTAGCCTTCAAAGAACATACTGTACAGCTTCTTGCCGAAACGGTTGATATAAAAATTCTCCAAAGAGGTTTCGGGCTTTTTGAACATAGCGGCCTTCAGATAGCTGAAGCCGGCGGCCATGGTGGTCAGAAAGCCCATGTTTTTGATGGTGGACATCGACATGGAAATCGGATAGTCAAAGAAGTGTTTGCGGTAGTAGATTCTCGACACTCTGTCACGCACCAGCATGACAACGTCCTCTTGTTCAGGGTCGGGGCCGCCTTCGGTCAGGGGCTTTGTGCGGCCTAACTGCTTATCGTCAAAAGCATCTTTGCCCTGAAGGGGCATCAGTTCTTTCCACCAGTTCATAATCTCGTCACTTTTGGAGAAGAAGCGGTGTCCGCCGATATCCATGCGGTTGCCGTGATAGCGAACCGTTTGGGAAATACCGCCGATAACCTGCGTTTCTTCTAAAATAACGACTTCAAAGGCGCCGTTTGTATCTTTTAGTAATTCATTAGCGGCGGTCAGTCCGGCCGGACCTGCACCGATGATAACGACTTTTTTCATGCTTTTTTCCTCCGCTTTGTTTTGATGGTTTTGTGAAGGCGGTCTGTTATGGTTCCTGTTCCGGCTGTGATACGGATTGCTGTTCGGCCTTGCGGTACAGAATGAGTTTGCGGGCAAAGAAGTTCCACATATAGACAATCACAACCGCCAGTATCTTGCCGACAATATAGTATTTATCGGTGGGGAGCAGTCCGCCGAAAATCTGCCACTGTACGAACCAGCCCGTGCCGAACATTCCCTCTGTGGCAAACGGTTCAATAATCAGCTGGGTCAGTCCCAACCCGATGATACCAATCACGGCAAAAACGATAAAATCAACGACACGGTTTTTGACTTTGGCTTTGGCAAAAACCCAGTAAGTAGATACGATATAGTTGACGGTCAGTCCGGCGATAAAGCCGAAAACAGCGGCGACCCCTTCGGGAACGTGTACCAGTTCACGGAACAAAATCATGATAAGCATATCGACAACGGTGGCGATACCGCCGACAAACAAACTCCGAAAGAATTGGATACCTGTATGCGTGGTATCTCCGATAAATAAATCCTTTATTTTCATGTTGTTCCACTTCCTTCTAAAGACAAATATACGTCTATCATTGTAATACAAACCACTGAAAAAGTCAATGTGCAATCTGAAATCCATTTTGATGTCGGGATGTTGGGGCTTTGCCCAAAGCCCCCTTCCTAAATTTGCTGACTTTTTGACCTATAACATTATTCTTTATTCGTTATTCTTTATTATTTATTATTTATTTCTGGTATAATGGGAGAGTAAAAAACCTTGGAAGGAGAAAAACAGATGGATGAAAGATTTATGCGGACAGAAATGCTGTTCGGGGCAGAAGGAATGGAGCGTTTGCGGCAGGCTCATGTGGCGGTGTTTGGGGTGGGCGGTGTCGGCGGCTATGTGGTGGAGGCACTGGTTCGCAGCGGTATCGGTCGGTTAACACTGGTAGACAAAGATACGGTCAGTGTGTCGAATATCAACCGTCAGATTGTGGCTCTGACCTCAACGGTGGGACAGCTGAAAGTAGAAGTAGCCGCCCAACGGGCTAAGGATATCAATCCTGTGGCAGAGATACAAACCTATCCGATTTTTTACACGCCCGAAACGGCACACCAATTTGATTTTTCGCAGTATACCTATGTCGTTGATGCGGTGGATACCGTCAGTGCCAAAATAGATATCGTTCTGAAGGCACAGCAGGCCGGCGTACCGGTCATTTCCTCGATGGGAGCCGGCAATAAGCTGGATCCGACCCGCTTTGAAGTGGCGGATATTTATCAAACCTCGGTTTGTCCGCTGGCTCGTGTCATGCGAAAAGAACTGAAAGCCAGAGGAGTGCGTCACCTGACGGTGGTGTATTCCAAAGAGGAACCCTTTGTGCCGCCGGTGCGGCTGAAGGATTCGGTCACAGGCAAAGCGGTTCCCGCCAGTAATGCGTTTGTGCCGTCTGCGGCCGGGCTGATAGTGGCTTCCAAGGTGATTAAGGATATTGTTTTTGAGGAAAAAGTACCGTAAGAGGTTGTTTTTGTCGGATAATTGCTTTATAATAGAGAACAGAATGATAATAGACTTTCTCGGAAACCGGAGAAACACAAAGCCCTCCAACATTCCTTGGTGTTGGGAGGCTCTTAGATGGGGCTTTGTAAGTGGCCGAGGAAATCGAATAAACAGGAGGTTTTTTTCATGATTAACAAAGGTACATTCATAGCGGGGATTTTAGCGGCTCTTTTTGGCGGCATTCTGTTGGGTATTCTTTTGTCGCCCAAAAAAAAGGGGCCGAAGTTCTGCAACAACCGGTTCATACTCGGCAATCACAACGACTGCCGGAATGAAAGCACCAGTCTGCCGCCTCCCGGACCCATGCCTCACGGAGTTCCTTTTACCGTGCCGGTCGGAAAGACAGAGGATAAAGCATGAAAGGAAACGGTACAATGGATTGGACAGAAATTGTGGTAGAAGTCAACGCTAAAGATATTGATACCGCAGGAAACATCGCCCAGATGACGGTGCCTTACGGCATCTATATCGAGGATTATTCCATGCTGGAAGAAGAGGTTATGCAGATCGCCAAGATTGATTTGATTGACGAAGCCTTATTACAGCAGGACAGAACCAAGGGCAAGGTACATATTTATATCAGTCCGGAGGATAACCCGGCTGAAGCCATGGCTTTTCTGCGGGAACGGCTGGAAGCGGAGGGTATTGAATACCGTATCCTGTCGGACACCTGCGATGTAGAGGGCTGTTTAGAGAACTGGAAACAGTATTTTCATCCCATTCCGATTGGTCAGCGGCTGCTGATTCGTCCGGTTTGGCGGGATGATTACGACCCGCAGGGACGGATTGTTCTGCATTTGGAACCGGGATTGGCCTTTGGAACGGGTACGCATGAAACCACAAGGCTGTGTTTAGAAGCACTGGAAGCCTATACTTTTGAGGGGGCTTCTGTGCTGGACGTGGGATGCGGCAGCGGGATTTTATCGGTAGCGGCTCTGCTGTTGGGAGCCAAAAGTGCGGTTGGCATTGATATTGACGAATTAGCGGTGAAGGCCTCTGTGGAGAATGCCGAACGCAACGGGGTGGCTGACCGCTACACGGGCATTCACGGCAATCTCACCGACAAGGTCAGCGGTACTTATGATATTATTACGGCGAATATTGTGGCCGATGCGATTATTATGCTGTCGGGTGATATAGAACACTTCATGAAGGACAATACTGTCTATATCATGAGCGGCATTATTGACACCCGTTTGGAAGATGTGCTGGCCGGTTTGCCGCAGTCCTTGGAAATTATCCGTCAATATGAGGAAAAAGGCTGGCTTTGTTTGGTGGCTCAAAAGAAAAAAGGCTGATTTAATTCTCTAAAAGCATTATAAAAAGACACTTCATGATACAATAGAAATATTCTGTTTTATGCCTTCGGGCATAAAACAGGAGATTTTTGATTGTGGAGGTTCAACCATGAAGAAAAAGAAAAATGATGTTTGGAATTTAGTGTTCTCGGCGTTTTTGGTGACGGCCTTTTTGGTATGCTCGGCCTTTTTCATCGGAATGATCAACGATTCCTTTTCGCAGGATGCGGTGAAGCGTACCCTGATGACAGCGTTAGTGTTTGTACTGTTCGGACTGCTGTTGTTTTATGCCACCAGAGTCGGTGACGGCAAGCAGGTGGTGCGGTTTTCGGCTGTTACGCTGATATTGATGGTCATTCCCGCTTTATATGTCATTATTGCTTCAGCGGCAGAAGGCTGGCCGCTCCATGACGTAATCAGCCAACGCAGTGAATTGTTCAATATTGCCGCCGTTATTCTCGGCTACGGTATTCCCTATACCTTCCTGAGCGGCTTTGAGCTGAAAACCGCCGACACCGAAGCGGTAGAAAACACGAAAGACACCGCCGACACCGAAGCGACGGAAAGCATGGACGACACCGACAGCACCGAAACGGCGGATACAGCGGATACGGCCGATGAGCCGGTCAGCGATGCGGTGCTGGATAATTTTTCAGACGTTCCTTCCGAAAAGGAATCGTAATAAATGATGCACAGCAGTATGCAGTAAAGGAGTTTTTATCAATGGCAGAAGAATGTACACACGATTGTTCCACCTGCGGGGCCAATTGTTCCTCTCGGCAGGAACCGCAGGATATGACGGAACCGCTCAATCCCTACAGCAGTGTGAAGAAGGTTATCGGCATTGTCAGCGGCAAGGGCGGTGTCGGCAAATCGACCGTTACGTCCCTGATGGCGGTCATGTTCAGCCGCATGGGCTATCATACGGCGATTCTCGATGCGGATATCACGGGTCCTTCTATTCCGAAGGCGTTCGGTATCCATGAAAAAGCGATGGGTTCGGAACACGGGATTCTTCCGATTACGACCCATTCCGGCATTGATATGATGTCGATCAACCTGCTGTTGGAAAACGAAGCTGATCCCGTCATCTGGCGGGGGCCGATTTTAGCAGGGGCGGTGAAGCAGTTCTGGACAGATGTCATCTGGAAAGATGTGGACTATATGTTTGTAGATATGCCGCCGGGAACCGGTGATGTGCCGCTGACGGTCTTTCAGTCTCTGCCGCTGGACGGCATCGTTGTGGTGACCTCGCCGCAGGATTTGGTGTCGATGATTGTCGGCAAGGCGGTCAGAATGGCACAGATGATGGACGTGCCGATTTTGGGCATTATCGAAAACATGAGCTGTTACGTCTGCCCGGACTGCGGCAAAAAGCACTATCCCTTTGGCGAAAGCAAGCTGGAAAACGTGGCAAAGGAATACAGCCTGACGATTTTGGGACGTTTGCCCATTGATGCGGCGTGTTCATTGGCCTGCGATACCGGCAAAATCGAATCGGTCATCAATCCTGAAGCACAGGAAGCCGCCGAACGTCTGGAGGCTTTGCTGAGTGAAAAGCAATAAATCGTTCCTACCCTATCGAAACAGCGGAACTACTCAACAGAAAGGACGGGAATATCCCTATGAAAATGCCCACGGAAAACTTTTTTAAGGCCTTGCAAGACTATTTAGATGAACATCCGTGTGAAACGGAAGAAGAACTCAACCGGCTGATGCAGGAATTCTCTCAAAAGTATAACGCTTCCGTTATGGCCGCCCCCTCTCTGACAGAGAAAACAGCGACGACTGCCGATGATTATCTGGAGTTGAGCGGAGAAGCCCCCACCAAAAAGAAGGCTCTTATGTATGCCCAAAAAGCGTTGGCATTAGAGCCGGATCATCTGGATGCGGCGTTGGCTGTGACAGAACTGTCTGCCCAAACACCGAACGAATTATTTGAAGGAATGCAGGCGCTGCGGGAAAAAGCCACCGCCCAAATGGAAGAACAGGGCTGGTTTGACGAAGAAAATATCGGTGAGTTCTATTCGATTTTAGAAACACGTCCGTATATGCGGGTACTGGAAAAATATGCGGATGTAGCGATGAAATTTGGTATGAACCGTTTGGCGGCCGCCACCTGTGAGGAAATGCTGCGGCTGTGTCCCAATGATAACTTGGGCGCCAGATATTCTTTGATGCACGTCTATGCCCTGCTGGAAGAGGAACCGAAAGCGGCGGCACTGATGAAACAATATATAAATGATGGATCATCACAAATGTTGCTCCCGCTGTCGATTTTGTATTTCAAGCTGAACGACAGAGAAAAAGCAGAGCAGTATTTGAAGCGTTTGGCAGAAGTCAATAAAGATACGAAACGCTTTATTGAAGCGGTTGCCAAGGATAAAATGGACAGTATCATGCAGGAAGCAGGCGTAATGGGCTATAGGCCGGATACGATAGAAGAGTATATCGAACAAGTTAACAACTATACATATCTGTTTGTCACATCTGCTGCCTATTTTGACTGGGCTTTGACTAAATTGAAAAAGACCAAGAAAAAGAAATCCTGAGGAAACGCTGTATACATCGTTTTTTCATGCGGATTTCTTTCCTGCACGCCGGACGGATCACTCCGTGTTTTCCAAAATGCCATGCAAAAGCGGCACACATCGATATGGTATCGGTGGGTGCCGCTTTTTTTCGGGCGGTTGATGATGACAGCGGTTACCGGGGCAGGTAACCGATTTTTTTCATGGCTTTATCGAGGGTTCTCTGAGAAAGGAAGAGGGCGTATTCCGCACTCTTGCGGTACTGTTCGACAAGATAATCCTTGTTGGCGATATAATCGGCAAAGCGTTCCTGAATGGGACGCAGTTTTTCAATAACCGCTTCAGCCACAGCTGTTTTGAAGTCGCCATAGCCCTTGCCCTCAAAGGCCGCTGTAATTTCATCGGCGGTCTGACCGGTGACGGCACTCATAATGCCGATCAGGTTATTGATGCCGTCCTTGCCTTCGCCC